>JBDNFQ010000019.1:0-1579 GCA_041689715.1 Bacteroidia bacterium | reverse complement strand
TGGTGATACAGACGGAGACGGGGATTACGATGAAATATACGGTTATGGCGGACGTTCATTTTCTATATGGGACCTAAATGGTACTATGATTTTTGATAGTAAGAACGAAATTACTAGGATTCTTGCAGAGCAATTTCCAGACAATTATCCTGCAAGTAGAGATGACGATAAAGGTGCGGAGCCAGAGTCAGTTACTATAGGTAAAATAGGTTCTAGAACATTTGCTTTCATAGGATTAGAGAGAGCTACAGGAGTAATGGTGTATGACATCACAGATCCTGCTAATTCTACTTTTGTACAGTATTATAATAAGGATGTAAATGACCGTAGTCCAGAAGGATTGATTTTCGTATCTGCGGATAAGTCTACAGACGGAAAACCATACCTTATTTCTACTAACGAAGTTTTTGACGAATATGAAGGGTCTGTAAGTGCTTACAGTATCTCTGGTCTAGACGGCGAGACTTGGGTAGAAATTAACAATACGGATATCAATAAAATGCTTCACTACCAAGATGAAGCCATTGCGGTAGGTGCTACTATGTTTAATAGACTGGAGTGGGTTACCTATGATACGGAGACCAAAGCAGTGTATATGACTGAGACAGGGCGAGATAATCCTGGAGGTAGATGGGCAGCAGCTAATGCAGCTGGAGGTGCTCACGCAAAGCATAACTTGGCAAGAGCTGAGGAGCAAGGTGTAGACGTAAATTCTGCTGACTACTGGGATTACTATGGACGTGTATTGAAGTATGATGTAGCTACAGAAGATGTAACTGTACAGATAGAAGGTGGTCCTTATTTAGCTTCTTCTCCTACTCAGAGTAACTATCCAGAAAATCATTTATCAAATCCTGACGGATTGGTAACTATGCAAATCAATGGAAAAAGTTACTTAATGATCTGTGAAGACCTGAATGGAACTTCATACGGTAGAGTACCCGCTGGTATCACCAATAGAGCTTGTGAACTATTTATGCTAGATTTAGCTATAGAAAATCCTACTACAGAAGACCTAGTGCGTATTGCAGTGTCTCCATTTGGTAGTGAGATAACTGGAGCTTGCCCTACCCCAGATGGTAAAACGCTAATGGTAAATGCACAGCACCCTAGCTCTGCTAATCCTTTTCCATATAATTACTCTTTAACCTTTGCCCTTACAGGCTGGGATCTGGAGCAGATAGTGTCTGTGCATGAACTTAAAAAGAAGAACAAAGAATTTAAGGTGTATCCTAATCCATCCAATGGTCTTGTAAATCTAGATAAGCACGCAAATGTAGCGGTATATGGATCAGATGGTAAACTTCTAGAGGTGTATGAGAATGTAATAGAGTTTGACCTTTCAGAGTATCCAGCAGGTTTATACTTCATACGAAATGAAGAAGGAGCAACCCAAAGACTTTTACTTAACTAAGCCAATTGTTTCGTAGAATTAACTATAAAGTTTTTATTCATTTGTTTAGAGAGTCCCGGTATTTTATCGGGGCTCTTTTATTTGAAAATAGATTTTAAAGAAATATGAAAAAAATAATTTACATACTAGTGATGGGGTTCATCCTGATAGCCCTCATTCCGCCCA
>JBDNFQ010000018.1:0-2723 GCA_041689715.1 Bacteroidia bacterium | reverse complement strand
CAGTCAGTATTACAAACAAAACACAAATTATAAATGCATATTTCTGAATTATTAACTTTAATAGGAGCACTAGGCTTATTCATCTATGGTATGATGGTGATGAGTGATGGTATTCAAAAACTAGCTGGAGCTCGAATGCAATCTATTCTCGGGTCCATTACTTCAAACAGGTTTAAAGGTATCTTTACTGGGTTCATTACCACTGCTTTAATCCAGAGCAGTAGTGCGACTACCGTGATGATTGTAAGTTTTGTTAATGCTGGACTTCTCAATCTAAGACAAGCTATTAGTGTGATTATGGGTGCCAATATTGGAACTACCATGACTGCTTGGTTACTTGTATTGTTCGGTTTTTCTAAGTTTAGCCTGGGGCATTATGTGTTTCCTATCCTAGCAGTAGGAGTCCCATTGTTGTTTTTTAGTAAAGGGACGATTAAAAATTTAGGTGAATTTTTGGTTGGGTTTGCTCTACTATTCTTAGGTCTTAGCGGTATGAAAGACGCCGTAGAAGGACTAAATTTAGGTGGAAATCAAGGGTTTTTGGATATGATTTCATTTCTTAAGGATCAAGGTTTTGTAGGAGTTCTAATACTCGTATTAGTAGGAACTTTACTGACTATAGTAGTACAGAGTAGTAGTGCGGCTATGGCCCTTACGCTGTCCTTGTGCGGATCAGTAGTAGGATTGCCATTTGAGATGGCAGCGGCAATAGTATTGGGAGAAAATATAGGAACTACTGTCACAGCAAATTTAGCAGCACTCGTGGGCAACGTACATGCTAAACGAGCGGCTCGTGCACATTTTATCTTCAATGTTTTTGGTGTATTATGGATGTTACTCATCTTTTTCTCATTTACCCGTGGTATAGGATGGCTTATGGAGCAAACAAAATGGGGTAGCCCATTCGTGCAAGGAGATGTAAATCCTAGTGAAGAGTCTATTCGGTATTCATTGTCCGCATTTCATACAGTGTTCAATATCGTAAATACATTTGTACTAGTTTGGTTCTTAAGCTTGATCGAAAAAACAGTAATTAGAATAACCCCGTCTAAGGGTGAAGATGATGAAGTATTCAAATTAGAGTATATAGCCGGCGGCATTACATCTACTCCAGAACTTTCATTACTAGAAGCGAAGAAGGAAGTAGCTAAGTTTGGTGAGATTATATTGAAGATGCACAATAAGGCTAAAGACATTATCAATGAATCTGACAATAAGAAGAGAGATAAACTAATTAAGAAAATAGGCAAGTACGAGGACATAACGGATAGATTAGAAACAGAAATTGCTAACTATCTTGGAAATGTATCTGCAAGCAAGTTGTCGGAAGAATCATCCTCTGAACTCAGGTCTATGCTGAGTATTATTAATGATCTAGAAAGAATAGGAGATATTTATTTTGAAATTGCCAAAGCAATAGAAAAGAAAGGTGAAACGAAGCTATGGTTTGATCAAAAACAAAGAGATCATCTAAATGACTTATTAAAAGAAGTTGAAGTAGCGTTTGATCAAATGATGGATAATCTGAATGGTAAATATTCTGAAATAGATATGGACAAAGCACGTATGTTGGAAAACTCTATTAATGAGATGAGAAACAAAATACGTAAGAAGCACTTGAAAAGTATGGAGAAGAAGGAGTACAATGCACAGAGTGGTTTAGTCTATAGTAATATTTTCTCAAGCATTGAACGTGTTGGGGATCATATTATCAATGTGTCCGAAGCTGCTAGTGGCATTAACTTAAACTAGCTATTTCCATATTCAATATAGGAAAGGGTGTTAAGTTAGCTTAACACCCTTTTTTTTAGTGCTAACCCATGAATTAGTAAAGCATCAGGCCCCATTTATTAAAAAAATAGTTAGAAATTACAATGCCTTGATTCAAATATCATTTCGTAATTCAAAAACCTTTTAGTAATTTGCAATTATGAAATTTTAAAGAATGAGTTAATATGAAACAAATCCCCCTCTTATTATCCCTAGTTTTCTTCATCGTATCAAACTCGTATTCTCAATGTCAAATAAACAAGATTTATATAAACGCTGTATTGGCAAATCCAAGCGGATCCCCCGGATTTGATACCGATGGTAATGGGTCTGTATCTAGTAGTGCAGACGAGTTTGTACAAATATGCAATGATAGTACAGGTGATGTAGTTCTCACTGGCTGGACCATTGCAGACGCCATAGGAGTAAAATATACTTTTGGTGCAGACACCATACTGGCTGGGGAGTGTGTTACCTTAATAAATAGTTATGCAGGAAGCACACCTATGCCTGCCTACTTTAGAGATATAAATAGGGGATCTTCTATTTGGAATAACACAGGAGACGATATCATTTTAGCCAATAGCAGTGATACTTGCACGGAGACATACTCTTCGTCTTCAGGTGGATGCGTAAAATGGTTAGCCGATACTATAAATGTAGATAGTTGCTCCCTACAACCGTCATACCTAGGTTCTGCTCCTTTATATGTAGATTTAATTAGCTTTTATGCAAAGGCAACTAGCTCTTCTGTAGTATTAAATTGGGCAACCGCGAGTGAAATAAACAATAGTCATTTCGAAGTATTGAAATCTATAAACGGTCAAATCTTTGAGCAAATAGGTAGGGTTGAGGGTGCTGGAAACAGTGCTTCTATTAAGGAATATAGCTTCCAAGATAAGCAAGTGAAAGCCAGACAATACTATAAACTAAAACAACTAGATTTTGATGGT
>JBDNFQ010000017.1:0-8366 GCA_041689715.1 Bacteroidia bacterium | reverse complement strand
TGCCAGTGCGGAGTCTTTTAACTCCAAAATAAAGCTCTTTAGGGCTAACCTTAGAGGCGTATCTGATACTGACTTTTTCCTCTTTAGACTAAGTAAGCTTTTTGCCTAGCTCCCCATAAAATACAGCTGACCCCATTTTTCCCCTGAATTAGTCAGGTCGTTTTGTATTTTGGCTGACAACTTGCTAAACTTATTCTTAGTTTTATGTGGCTCTAGTTATTCGCTTTCTAGAATTGGTTTGTAGCTTGAAACGAATAAAAAAGAGCAAGCAACATTATGCTCTAATGGTTCATCAATACTATATGCACCTTAAAAAAATATTCTTGGCCTTATCATTTTAGCATTGAGTCTAACTACTTATGGCTACGTAAATCAGTCTTTTACTATTGTAGATTTAAGGAATAGTGCAGAGCAAATATCAGCAGAGGAAACGCAGTATTATGTACAAAGCAGGTCTTAAAAATATGCTTCGCTAAGTACTCTAAAAAACGCAAAATCGATATCGGATCTTGTAGCATATTATCTTGGCTCAGGGATAGTGAGTTATGACTTGGCTGTAGTATGGACTACTCGTGATGGAAGGCAAAAAAATGCGATCAGTAAAAGTGGAATGCTGTCGAAGTAGTAGAAAAAATACTCCTAACTTGAGACGTGTTTTCAGAAGTAGTTTTCTTTATTCAGATAGCTAGAAAGCAATAATTAGTCAAAAGTGTTATGTCTTTATAATGAAGATAACACTTATCATATTAGGAGCTCTTGGCTTAGCATTCGTAGTAGTCCAGCATTTTCTAAAGTACAATACTAATAGCGTAGAAAGCCAGCCTTACGAGGTGCTAGACAATAAAGGAGGCTTTGAGCTCCGCTACTATCCATCTGTAAACATAGCTAGAATAACATCTAAAAGTACATCGTATGATGATATGAGCAGTAACGGATTTCGTCAGTTAGCAGGCTATATATTTGGGGGGAATGATAAAAATGAGTCCATAGCCATGACTTCTCCTGTGCAAGTAGATGTGAATGATAGTCTTTCTACTATGAGCTTTATGATGCCTAAGAAGTATGATATAAATGACCTCCCCACGCCTGAGGATAGTAATGTGCAAATACTCCAAACGGATGAAGAGTACGTTGCCGTTATCTCTTTTGGTGGCTTTGCCGATAACGCTAAAATAAAAGAAAACTCAGATAAGCTTGCCAAGCTACTAAAGGAAAACAATCTCCTGTCGCTCGGTAACTTTCGCTGGTTCGGTTATAATCCTCCATACCAAATCATAGGCCGTAAGAATGAGATAGTGGTCAAGGTAGATTTGGTGAGGTAAAAATTCAGAGCGAAGCGTTGAATCTAGTCCTTTTAGCAAGCGTACAGAGGTCATTCCAAGAAGACTACTTGGAATCTATAGACACATAAAATGTTCGAGTCATAATAGGATAAGTGTCCTTCCAACTGTAAGGAGGTGGAAGAAAGATTAAATTTTGGTATTTTGAGGGAGACTCTTCGCTATGCTCTGATACTATAACTTAGCTTTACGGCAATTAAGACTGCATGTAATGCCGGGAATCTATAAAGAATTTTCAAGTTGTAATATAATAAGAGTCCTCCTAACTGCAGGCAGTTAGAAGGACTCTTAAATTTTTGGATCTAAAAGAGATTCTCTTAGCTCCGTGACTGTAACTTATCTTGCTGGTCGCAAGAATTAGATAGTGGTCAAGGTATATGGTGAGGGAGTAATTTAGAGCGAACTAAGCTTTACTCCTACAAAAAATGAACGTGGCATCGCAGGTCCGTATACGAAATTGCTGTCTCTTTCTTTACCTATGTCAAAAGAGTTTTGGTAGGCGTTTAGTAGATTTTTAGTTCCTACGTAGAGTTCTATTCCTGTCTTACTCGCACTCTTATTTAGTCTGTAGCTTATTTTAGCATTTACCTCAGAGAAAGTTTCTGAGGTGATGATTTCATCTACATCTTGATTTGGTGCTCCGGCAAAGTGTGGTACTTGCATAGCTCCTGTGTATACATAACTCACAGTTGCATTTAGTTTCTTATTAGGAGTGAAGGTAAGAGAAGAATATCCATATTGGTTAGGCGTACGAATGAAATCTCTTATTCCATCTACATTGTCTATGTACTGCACTGCTTCATCAAAGCGGCTAGTTTGTAGTGTAAAACCAGATTCGAGTTGTACTTTTTTATCGTAATTAGCTCGTAGTTCTAGCGTAGTACCCTGTACTGTAGCACCTTGACCATTTTGTTTTACAAATACTTCTCCAAAGGCATCTTCGCCTATCGGTTGTAAAAAGAATGCATTATCTAAGTGGGTATAAAAACCTTCTAATGTGAATCCAATAATGAAATCCTCGCTTGGCTTATCATAGCTAATAGAGCTACTTAAACTTTGAGAACGCTCTGGAGTAAGATCTGGAGACAGTTGTACACGTGATATTCCACCACCTGCAAAGGCGATGTGTAAATCAGCATCAAAAGCTTGTGGTGCTCTAAAGCCTGCACCGTAGTTTACACGCAGTTGCATATTGGTTAGCGGTTTGTAGAGTAAGGATGCTCGTGGGCTAAATACGAGGTTGTCTATCAGATTATGTGCATCCATACGTACACCAGAGAGTAGTCGTACTTTAGGCAGTACTTCCCAGTTACTTTGTAGGAAGACACCAGCGTTTTTGGTGGTTTGATCTACCAAGTAGTTGTATGCAGGTATCTCGTCAAATACTTCGTCATAGATATATTCAGTTCCTAGGGTAAGTGTATTAGCACCAGTCAAAAACTTATCTACTTTGTGATTCACTTGTACTCCTACGTTATAGGTAGATACAGTTGATACACCATACGGAGAGTTTTCTAAGTGTTGTTGTAGTGCTTCACCGCTGTCTGGTTTTATACCGGTGTAGTGGTCTCTAGTGGTATGTTGCCATGCAGCATAGCTTATTAAGGACGTTTTTTGGTTTTTAGAGTTTATTTGGTAGTCTGCACTTCCCATCCACACATTGTGCGTTCGTTCTTCAGACTGTTGGGTGAGGTAGGCAGGCTTATCTACCATCTCGCCACCAAATCGGTATTCATTCAAGTTACTAATACTGAATTCTAGTTTTTGGTTCTCTTTGGGTAAAAAGAATGCGTTCACACCCATAGATGTGTTTTCTATCTTTGGAAGTTCAGAAAAATTATCATCGTTGTGATCATAAAAATCACGTTGTCTTTTATTTAAGAAAATACTAAGACCAGACTTCTCATTATCTGCTACTACAGACGCGTTGCCTCTTAGTTGGTGATCGTTTGCTTGACCTCCTATCTGCTGAAAGGAGTAGTCTAAGCTATAACTGTTTTTGGTAGGTAGTTTGGTAATTACATTTACTGTGCCACCCACAGCACTAGAGCCATATAGTGAGGAGCCACCACCACGCACTACTTCTATACGTTCTATCATATTGGTAGGTAGCTGCTCCATACCGTAGAGACCTGTTAGCGGACTAAATATAGGTCTTCCATTGATCAGTATCTGCGAGTATCCACCGGCCAGTCCATTCATACGCAGTTGTGTGTAGTTACAGGTTTGGCAATTGTTTTCTACGCGTAGTCCTGGCTGAAACTTGAGCCCTTCGGATAGGTCACAGGCTTGTACGTTCTCGAGCATTTGTCCGCTTACGGTAGATACCAGTATGGGCGAATTGCTCTTGTATTCATGCGTTTTGGTGCCTGTTACTACTACACCATCTAGGTCCATTTTGGTATCTTTAAGTATAAAATCAAGTGTTAAGGCTGGCTGAGTAGAAGAGAGTGTGGCTGTTTTGGTCACTGCTTGGTATCCTATATAGCTCGCAGTGATAGTATATGTGCCGTAGGGCAGTTCTGCTAAGGTGTATTTTCCGTATTCATTGGTTATTGCACCTCTGGTTACTTCTGCTATAGATATAGTAACGTAGGGTATTGTATTTTCGGCTACGGCTACTTGTCCGTTTATGTTTCCAGATTGTGCTAGTGTAGTAATGCTAAAAGCAAAAATTGAGATTAGTAGTATGTATTTTGTCATTAGTTGAGTTGTTATTAGAACTGCAAAAGTATAAAGTTAGATGAACCTAACAAATTAATTTTGTTGTGTTGTTTATTCAAAGCACTTTTGCCCTTGTATGCCATCCGTTACTAAAGAGAATTACTTAAAAGCACTCTACACCCTTCATCAGAAAAGTACTGATATATCTGTGTCTGATCTCGGGCAGGTGTTAGAAGTGAGTAAGCCATCGGTGAGCGATATGGTAAAAAAACTAGAAGTAAAGGGCTGGGTGGCGTATGAAAAGTATAAGCCGCTGCGACTTACAGAACTGGGAGAAAAAGTGGCCGCATTAGTCATCAGAAAGCATCGTTTGTCCGAGATGTTTCTTGTTCAAGTGATGGGTTTTGGCTGGGAGGAGGTGCATGATGTCGCTGAAGAACTAGAGCATATTAAATCCGAAAAACTCTTTGATAGAATGGATGAGTTAATGGGATTTCCGTCGGAGGATCCGCACGGCTCTCCTATTCCTGATAAGGAAGGAAATCTAATTTCACCTGCTCATGTAGTACTGAGCAGTGTTGCCGCTGGTAGTAAAGTAGTGTTCAGAGCATTGAAAGATAGCTCGGTAGATTTTCTTCTTTATCTCAATAAAAAAGATTTACCGCTTGGTACGGGAATTACAGTAGAAAGTGTAGAGCCTTTCGATAAAAGTGTAGTGGTAACATACGCAAATCACAGTTCTCAAGTGCTCACAGATAGAGTGGCTAGTAGGTTATTGGTGGAGGTAGTTTAGCTCATTGCTCAACATATCAACTCATTTATAACAAGCCAAGTTTGTCGACAGTAAGAATGAGATAGAAGTGAAGATTGATTTGGTGAGGTAAGACTTCAGAGAGACGTGGCCTACACGCTGGGGTGATTAGAATCTTTTCATATCTCCGAAATATCCACAACTCCTTTTTGTGCTTTGTAGCTCACGGAGACTTCGCGTAGTTTTTTCTTGAGCATTGTTCTCAAAAAAGGATGCTAAAAGCAAAATACTGAAAACCAAAAAAAGGTATTTTACTATGCTGTAATCCATTGATTTAGGAATGCTAATAATTCTACGTGATTCTATTTAAGTCAACGTATAAATGTGCTCCTCAAAGATTAACCAAAAAAAACTCCCTCACCGCAAGGCAAGAGAGTTCTCAATATCTTATGCTTAGTATTCTACTCCTTCACCACTTTAATAGTATGTATAGCATCGGCTATACTCGCACTCAAGAAATAGATTCCACGGGTATACGAAGAAATGTCAATAGAAGTTTCATTCTCAGTAATCGCAGAACTACTTAGTAACTGGCCATTGATGGAATACAAATCGACCTTATCTCTAGCTGTGAAAGATGCAGTCCTTGCAACTAGAGTTATGTTTCCTGAGGTAGGGTTCGGATAAATCTGGATAGCATTAGCAGTGCTAAGTTTATTTACACCTACTGTACTGGATCCTGTGTAACATTCATTGGAAAATGCTGTACTCAATTCTGTACTGGCGGCCAAAACTGCTGTAGAGTCCATACAAATGCATCTGCCATCATTGAAATTATAGGTCATATAGGCAGCATCTGTTTCAAAGGCTTTAAAAGTACATTGCTCAAAGGTTAGAGAATCACCTATAACAGATTGTGAAGTATGATCCCAATTAGAGAATAAAATATTCCCACCACTCCATCGGTTAAATCCTGCTTCTTGTGTAAATTCACAAGGTTTGAAAAATAATAGGTATAAAATGCCTCCTGCTGAGCCTGCAGCTCCACCTCCATAGTTTACCGCAATTGTTCCATCTCCTCTTAAATCGCCAACAAAAGAAATAGAACGTGAAAACCTTTCCTCTGATGATAATGTTAATCCAAAGCCACCATCTATGTTATTTATTCTTGTATAAGTCTTTACTGTTTTATCAGCATTAAGATACAAAATATAGCCCCAACCTTCGTCTTGTTGATTCGCCCCTGTCATTAAATCGGGAACTCCGTCACCATTTAAATCGCCAACTTTACACAATGCGTGACCAAAACTTGCACCTTCAGTTCCATTTGGGTTTGCACCAGTTGTTAAAGTATCAGTAAAACCATTGAGACCTTCTGTTATTTTTAATTTAGAAACAACATTAAAGGTAGTAGTGTCCAAAGACAGCATCCAAATTGCTCCTTTGCCACCATCGGACATAAATGCACCCACAGCCATTTCTAGTGTTCCATCACCGTCTATATCTCCCAGCATAGCAACTTCTCTACCTCCAAATTCGTCTCCCGCAACCAATCCAGTACCCAAGCCTCCACTTAACGGATTGATAAGCACTGTTTGTGCAGGCATTACTTGTGAGCTACTGTTTAGAAAAAGAATACTTATTGCTCCAATATTAGTGCCACCAACATCTGAACCTGGGTCACAAGCTACCAAATCAATTCGCCCATCATTATTTAAATCTCCTACAGCAGATAAACCTTGTGCAGTAATGTTGGTGTTTTTGACAAAGTCTTTTACCGTTCCGTTTGCATTTAAATGGATAATGTAAATTGCTCTATTCGGTGGGACGGGTGCTGAAACTGCAATGTCAGGAATTCCATCATTGTCGTAGTCGCCAATACCAGCTACGCCATATCCGAAAAAATTGCCGGCATTTAATGTATCTGTAAAACCACCCTCTAACATAGAAATTTTTTGATTGGATTGAACCGTTCCATCAGCATTCAAAAATAGGATATAAACCGCACCTGCGTCTGTTGCTCCATCATCATCAGAACGAGCTCCAACAACAAGGTCTATTATACCATCTCCATTTATGTCACCTGCTTGGTCGTGGTCTCGACTAAATCTATCTCCGGCTGCTATATTAGCATTAAAACCACCTGAACCGTTTTCGATTTTAACAAATCCATCTGGTCCCCACTGAGTGGCAGATTGAGCGTAGGAAGTGCTTACGCTAAGTAGTAAAGCAGAAATAATAAGTGTGTGTAGTGTAATTGATTTCATGTTTTTTTTTCTTATTAATACTGGACATTCTAATTACTTCTTTGATTTCAATAAAATATTCTTTTATCCATAAGTCTTCTGTTTATTCAAATGGTTGCTTCATTTTTTTTCATCTGAATCTGCGTAGACGATAGAAAAGATATGATATCTATATGTAGCTGGGAACAACTGCAAAATTTAATATTCGAATATTAGTATAAAAAAAACTCCCTTACCAAAGGCAAGAGAGTTCTGTGTTTTGTCTAAAGTCTTGTCAGCTTGAGTGGTAATGCTTTAGCATCGTTGTATCGAGAACTGAACAACAATTTTGTCTATCCTTCGACTCCGCTCAGGATGACAAAATTACAACCCCATCAAAACATCCATAGGGTCTTTGCCCATTAGCATAGTCTCTGGATTTTCGAGGTAGTTTTTTACAGTTACTAAGAATCCTACAGACTCTTTACCATCTATAATACGGTGATCATAGCTTAGAGCTACGTACATTATAGGGCGGGCTACTATGTTGCCATTTTCTACTACGGCACGCTCCACGATGTTATGCATACCTAAGATAGCACTCTGTGGTGGGTTTATGATAGGCGTACTAAGCATGGAACCAAATACTCCACCATTGGTAATCGTAAATGTACCACCTGTCATTTCTGGGATAGTAAGCTTAGCGTCCCTTGCTTTTAGAGCGAGACGTTTTACTTCTGCTTCTATTTCCCACATCGTCATATTCTCCACGTTACGCATCACTGGAACCATTAGGCCTTTTGGGCTACTCACGGCTATAGATACGTCCACGAAATCATTCATTACCATTTCTTCGCCATCTAAGAAAGCGTTTACTTTAGGATATTGCTGTAGAGCTAGAGCACAGGCTCGAGTAAAGAATGACATAAAGCCAAGATTCACACCGTGTACTTCTTTGAATTTTTCTTTGTACTTATTTCTAGTATCAAAAATGGGTTGCATATTCACTTCATTGAAAGTGGTCAGCATAGCCGTTTCGTTTTTAGCAGATACTAGTCTACGAGCTATCGTCTTACGAAGATTACTCATTTTCTCGCGTTCTTGATTTCTGCTAGGCTCAGCAGGGGTAGAGTAGTCCATCGCACCAGCCTCTGCCATCATAGCATCATACTTAGTGATACGGCCATCTTTTCCGGTGCCTTGCACAGCACTCGTATTGATTCCTTTCTCAGTTAATATTTTGCTAGCAGCAGGACTCGGAGTCCCTGTAGCGTAGTTGGTGTTGGTTGCTTTTGCAGCTTTGTCATCCTGAGCACTTCGACTATCGCTCAGCACAGGCTCCGTCGAAGGGTCTACTATAGCATCAGCTTTGGCCGGGGCAGTTTC
>JBDNFQ010000016.1:0-8730 GCA_041689715.1 Bacteroidia bacterium | reverse complement strand
GATAAACGTTCTTTAATGAACTCTTCGTCAAATAATCCTTTGTTTCCTCGTGATTTGTACATCTCTTGTAGTAATTGTTTTATGGTATAAATATAAGCCTAATCAACTGATTAACAATAATTTAATTTTTAGAAGCCCCCTTAAGCGTTTTGTTGCTTAATAAGGTTCAACGCACTCCCAGCTTTGTACCACGCTATCTGTGCTTCATTGTATGTATGATTTACATCGAATGTATCTATAGAACCATCGGCATGATTAAGCTTAATCTGCAACTGTTTCTCTGGAGTGAAATTATCCAACCCTACTATATCTATAGTATCGTGCTCTTGTATCTTATCATAATCAGCAGGATTTTCAAATGTCAATCCTAGCATACCTTGTTTCTTCAAGTTAGTTTCGTGAATACGAGCAAATGATTTCACTATTACGGCCATTACCCCAAGATGACGCGGCTCCATAGCTGCGTGCTCTCTACTACTACCTTCTCCATAGTTTTCTTCTCCAAAAACGACAGATCTATCTCCGCTTGCCTTAATAGCACGTGCTACCTGTGGCACACCTTCATATTGCTCTGTATACGGATTTCTGATTGTATCTGTTTTATCATTATATGCATTTACAGCTCCTATGAGACAGTTATTAGATATGTTATCTAAATGCCCTCTGTAGCTCAACCAAGGTCCCGCCATAGAAATATGGTCTGTAGTACACTTCCCTTTTGCTTTTATAAGAAGTTTCAATCCCTTTAAATCTCCATCCGTATTTGGAGTAAACGGAGTTAACAGCTGCAGCCTTTTAGAATCTGGATTCACCGTTACATTCACTCCACTACCATCTTCTTGAGGTGCCAAGTAGCCGTTATCCTCTACACCAAAACCTTTTGGTGGCAACTCAAAGCCTGTTGGCTCATCTAGCATCACCTGCTCTCCTTTTTCATTGGTCAACGTATCAGTAGCAGGATTAAAATCAAGTCTACCAGATAGAGCAATCGCAGCTACTATCTCCGGAGACGCCACAAAAGCATGCGTATTTGGATTACCATCTGCACGCTTACTAAAGTTTCTATTGAACGAGTGAATGATTGAGTTCTTAGGTGCATTCTTAGGGTCACTGTATCTAGCCCATTGACCTATACACGGACCACAAGCATTTGTAAAAATAGTAGCCCCTAAATCTTCAAATATCCCCAGAAGTCCGTCTCTATCCGCTGTATATCTAACAGTCTCCGATCCAGGATTAATTCCCAACTTAGACTTCATTTTTATACCTTTATCTACGGCCTGCTTAGCTACAGAAGCAGCTCTACTTAAATCTTCATAAGAAGAGTTAGTGCAAGAACCAATAAGTCCCCACTCTACATCAAGTGGCCATCCATTAGCTTCCGCTTTTTCTTTCATTTCCCCCACTTTAGTGTCTAAATCTGGAGTAAAAGGTCCGTTCATATGCGGCTTAAGCTCGCTTAAGTTTATTTCTATTACTTGATCAAAGTACTGCTCTGGATTAGCATATACCTCATCATCTCCTGTAAGATGAGCAGCCACTTCATTAGCCAAATCAGCTACTTCTGCTCTACTTGTAGCACGTAGGTAACGCTCCATACTTTCATCATACCCAAAGGTAGAAGTAGTAGCACCTATCTCAGCACCCATATTACAGATAGTACCTTTACCAGTACAACTTATAGACTTAGCTCCTTCGCCAAAGTACTCCACTATAGCACCCGTACCTCCTTTTACAGTGAGTATCCCTGCCACCTTCAGTATTACGTCTTTCGGGGCGGACCAGCCGCTTAGTTTACCTGTAAGCTTCACGCCTATTAGTTTTGGAAATTTTAGTTCCCAAGCCATTCCAGCCATTACATCTACAGCATCTGCTCCACCCACTCCTATGGCCACCATCCCTAGTCCTCCAGCGTTTACAGTATGAGAGTCAGTGCCTATCATCATTCCGCCTGGGAATGCATAATTTTCTAAAACGACTTGATGTATAATACCTGCTCCTGGTTTCCAAAAACCGATACCATATTTATTAGAAACAGATTCTAAGAAATTGAATACTTCATTTGACGTATTAAGTGCATTTTGCAAATCTTCATCTGCTCCTATTTTAGCTTGTATCAGGTGATCACAATGCACTGTAGTAGGAACCGACACCTTAGACTTGCCTGCTTGCATAAACTGCAAAAGAGCCATCTGAGCAGTAGCATCTTGACATGCTATTCTATCTGGGGCAAAATCTACGTAGTCTTTTCCACGAGTAAAAACTGTATTCGCATTGCCATCCCAAAGGTGACTATACAATATTTTTTCAGATAAAGTAAGTGGTTTACCTACAACTTCTCTAGCCGCTTGAACCTTACTATTAAGGTTTTTGTATATATTTTTAATTAAATCTAGGTCGAATACTGTCTGTGCCATAAAGGAAGCAAAAGTAACATTTTAGCTCCATTTTCATACTAGATTAGGACTATAAAAATATGAATATTGCTAACGACCAGGCGACATTACAGGCAATAAATTCCGGGATTTAGTACCCGAAAATAATTTTACCGCTTTGTACTGTGTTTTTATTTTCAGAAATAATATAGATATACGCCCCCTTGAGTCCAGCAAAACCGAATAATTTTTGCACTTTTTGATTTTGCAAATCCGTATTATACACCACTTGTCCGAGCATATTAACTATACTAAGAGAAAAAGATAAATCGCTTGAATCATTGGCTTCTGCAAGGTAAACCGTCATATCATTGACAATCGGCTTTGGATGTATACCTGTTTCTATTTCCACAATAGCAATGACAGGAGCTTCAGGTATCTGTGTAGTATAGATCTCACTTCTAAAAGTAGTAAGGTTGGCACGCATCTGAGCTACTTGATCTTGAGTGAACATATTCTGGCACGTACCTGTGGAGTAATCCATGTAATTTTCCAGCATATCCGGGTACTGATCCCCAGTCGGCTCAGTACAAGTATTTATGCCCTTATTGCAGCCATTGCTAGCCGCTCTTGCTCGAGGAGTATCATCCATGAAATCATCAACTCCACATCCCCCATCGCCCCATATATGTCTTAAACCTAAATAATGACCTACTTCGTGTATCAAGGTCTTAGAACCTGTAGCAAATGATTGCGGATTATTCTCTCCTACGACCTTATAATGCACTACTACACCTTGCCTATCTGAGGTACTAAACGAATTAGAATTGGTCCAGTTCGGTGCATTTGTAGGAGGGTAAGCATAGCCTAGCAAAAGATCAACGCCATTTGAGGATAAATCACAAACCCATATATTGAGATACTTATCTGTATCCCAAGCCACACTTCCGTTTTGCCCAAATTTCACTTGGTCACTGTACGCTAAGTTTATCTGACCATTTGAGAATGAATTCAGGCCCGTAATTTCACGCACTATACCATCTGTGGGATTCCCACTTGGATCTACGGTGGCTAATAAGAATTGTATCCCTGCATCTGCAGCTAGCGGCACAAAAATATCTCGCGTGTTGACCGTGTCGGGATTTGTTCTATCAAAACACTCATTCAATATTCGTAGCTGTGAGTATAGTAGTTCATCATCTAGATTTTCGGCATTAGAATTATACACCACATGAAAAACAACCTGTATAGTATGTACTGTGTCTTGTGTGTTCTTAGTCTTTAAACTACTTTCACTGCGAGCCTTAAAAAATGTTTCATCTATATGTGCGTTAATACCGGGCTGCAGCTCCTCCAAATATTCTAAATAAGCTTTTTGACCGCACTGCTCTATCTCTTGGGCAGAAGCATTTACAGCAATTAAACCGCCAAGCACAAGACCGATTAGTTTTATCGTATTTTTCATTCGTTGGCTTCGAAGATAGCAAAACCAATCTATACATGAGTTAATAAAATCTATGGTTTGACTAACGGATTATCTGCCAGAAACAAATCATCTAGAAGTAGCCCAAAGCTAAACCTACTCTCCTTTGAAGTTAGGTTTCCTCTTTTCTATAAAAGCTTGCAGACCTTCTGCATAATCTATACTCTCTCCAGCCAACTGCTGATAATGACACTCATATTCTAAAACTTGCTCTAGCGAAGAATTTCCTGATCTATTAAGCATCATCTTTATCATGCCTATAGCTTTGGTAGGAGCATTAGCATAATACTTCGTTAGTTTATCTAGCTCTGCTGCCAACTGCTCCGTAGGGTAAGCTGCATTAATCACCCCTAGGCTTACAGCCTCAGCTGCAGACACTTTAGATCCCATAGTTGCTAGTTCAAATGCTTTGTTAGTACCTACCAATTTCGGCAGAAAGTAGGAAGAACCTGAGTCTAGCACAAGGCCAATACCTACAAAAACCTCTACCAAGCTAGCACGCTCATCTGCTATAATAAAATCACAGGCAAGTGCTAGAGAACACCCCGCCCCGGCCGCCACACCATTTAAAACACCAATAATGGGTTTCTCCATATTTCGCATAGCCAGTATAAGTGGATTATATCCTTTCTCCAAAAACTCAGAGAAGTTGATTTTTTTACCTGCGATATCTTTTAAATCTTGGCCAGAACAGAAAGCTTTGCCGGCACCAGTAAGCACCACTACTCTGCATTCTATATCTACAGATGCTGCATTTATAGCTGTGAGCATTTCTGTCCTCATTTCACCAGTAAAAGCATTGTACCTATCGGGTCTATTTAAAGTTATGGTAGTTACTCCTTGATTTTTAGTATAAAGTATAGTGTTGAATTGCATATCGATATTAAAAGAATAAAATAATACTAGAGGTGATAGCACCTACTGCCACTCCCATACCTAGCTCAAATATAGTATGTGCTTTTTGGAAATACCGTGTAGCACAAACTGCTAGTAAAAGAGCAAATCCAGCAAACACCTTTATGTCTAAACCCACTAACTGATAGCTATACATGATCATAAGACCTCCAAAAACCAGAAAACTCCAAGCCGCAGCGTGCCAACTTGCTTTTAACTCTATAAAAATAAGAAACCAAAGCAGCAGATGCAGAAAAAATAATCCTATAAAAAAGCTAACATATTCACTGAATACAAAAATATTAACTGCTATAAACCCGGCATTGATAAACGTATATGTTTTATAAATAGACTTACGACCTTCTAAACTTGGATTATTAAAATCGATTTTTCGTATCACTTTTAAAAAAATAAGAGGCAAAAGCAAGTAAACGAAGGCTACCCAAATAGCGGCTAAAATTTTAATACTAGGCCCATGATAAGCCACCAAAGGTGCGTATACCAGTAAGCTAAATATTGGCAAAAAAACAGGATGTGTAGCTATCGCTATACCTTGTAATATTTTCTTCATTTATAACTCTTTTCTAAGTCGAGCTACAGGTAGGTTAAGCTGCTCTCTATACTTGGCAACAGTCCTACGGGCGATTTGATATCCTTTCTCTTGCAATATTTTTTTCAGAGCTTCATCTGTTAGCGGTTTCTTCTTATTCTCCTCATTTATAGCAGCGTGCAGTATATTTTTCACTTCACGATTACTTACTTCTTCGCCACTATCTGTAGTTATCCCTTCTGTAAAAAAGTCTTTTAATAAAAATATGCCAAAATCTGTCTCTACATACTTACTGCTGGCTACTCGAGAAATCGTAGAAATGTCCATTCCTATAGCTTCTGCTATATCCTTCAAAATCATGGGCCTTAGGTCGGATAAATCTCCTGACATAAAAAAGACGCGTTGCAACTCTACTATTTTACGCATAGTAGTAAGTAGTGTGTTTTGTCGCTGCCTTACAGAGTCTATAAACCACTTAGCTCCATCTAGTTTTTGCTTGATGTATTGCACAGCATCTTTTTGAGACTGAGTTTTCTCCTTACTCAACTCAAAGTTTTTTAAGGTTTCGTTGTAAGACCTGTTTACTCTTAACTCTGGTGCATTTTTAGAATTTAGAGAAACCTCTAAGTCCCCATAGCTTTCCTTTACGATAAAGTCAGGAATGATAAAATCTTTATTTTGAGCTCCTTCTGACCCAGAGTGAGCTGGTTTGGGATTTAGCTTTGCAATAAATTCTAGTGTTTCACGAAGATAATCCTCAGATATGTCAAACTTTTTTAAGATGCGAGCATAATGCTTCTTAGAGAAATCTTCCATCATTTCATCCAAGATTTGATACGCTAATTTATAGACTGGATTATTCCCTATCTCTTGCTTACGCTTTATCTGCAAAAGCAGGCATTCTTTTAAGTCTCTAGCTCCTACTCCGGGGGGGTCTAATTGCTGTATATAGTTCAATATACGTCCTAGATCCTCCTCCGTAGTTCTTATGTTTTGGGTGAAAAGTAAATCATTTTTAATAGCGGTTAGTGATCTACGCAAGTAGCCGTCATCATCTAATGTTCCAATGATTTGATCAGCTAAAAGCTCATCTAAATCCGTGCGTAATGCACCAGTTACTTGCTCCATAAGTCGCTCTCTGAAAGAAGAAAAGTATACTGCTGGCATAAACTCCTTTTCCTCATCGCCTCCATCATACTCCCCACTCAGATGTACTCCACCATCATCGTCATTCATATAATCACTTACATCAAATTCCTCTTTCGTATTTTCATAGTCAAAATCATCTGCCTCCTCAAACGTACGTTCGACTTCTTCTTCCTCATCCTTGCCACTTTCCAACGCTGGATTTTCAAGTAATTCCTCGTCTAAACGCTCTTCAAAATTGAGTGTATTAAGCTGCAACAGTTTGATAAACTGTATCTGCTGTGGGCTGAGCTTTTGAAGTAGCTTTTGGCTTAAATGCTGTTTTAACATATGGGTATAGAAAAGTACGTGTAACTCCTTACTTTTGTACTCCAAAATTAGCAAGATTTCTAGTACTAGCAAAATGCATACCAAACAATTAGATAAATATGTAGGTCAAGAGGTTACCCTCAAAGGATGGGTAGCCAATAGAAGAGAAAGTAAAACGGTAGTTTTTATCAATTTACGTGACGGACAGGGTATGTGCCAATGCATACTCGGTATCGACGATTTAGGTGAAGAATTATTTGCAGAGGCTAAGTCGCTAGGGCAAGAAAGCTCTGTAGCTATCACGGGTAAAGTAGTAGTAGACGAACGCCAAATCGGCGGATACGAGCTGCACGCTACTGGCCTCAAAGTATATCAAAATGCCAAAGATTATCCCATCACTAATAAAGAGCACGGAGTAGAATTTCTAGTAGATAACAGACACTTATGGCTACGTAGCAGAAGACAGTGGGCTATAATGAAAGTGCGTAACAGTACTATTTATGCCATTCATAATTTCTTTCAGAGTCAAGATTTCGTACAGATGGATGCTCCTATCTTTACTGGAAATGCTGCTGAGGGAACTACAGACTTATTCGAAACGGACTACTATGGCAAGCCTGCGTACCTCACCCAGAGTGGACAACTCTACGGTGAAGCTATGGCAATGGCCATGGGCAAGATATATACTTTCGGACCTACCTTTAGAGCGGAGAAGTCTAAGACGAGAAGGCATTTATCTGAGTTTTGGATGATAGAGCCAGAGATGGCTTTTTGTGACATCTTCGAAAATATGGATACCATAGAAGCTTTTCTGAGAGCAGTGGTACAAGAAGTAATAGTAAAATGCCCTGCAGAACTGGAAATACTAGGCAGAGATATATCTAAACTAGAAACTATAGCCAAACCATTTCCAAGATTAAGCTACGATGATGCAGTAGAAATACTAAAAGGAGATAAAGACGTAGATGGTCAAAACTCACTAAAAACGCTGGAGTCTGACCTAGAAATAGTAAATGCTCGCATACTAGAAGCTAAAGCTGAAATAGCAGAACGCGAAGCTACTATAGCTGCTGGAGGCATCAAAAAAGGGGTGATCAATTTCAACCAAAGTAAAATCGATGGCTTGAAAAATGAGCTAAAACAACTAGAAGAAGAACAACGTAATATTCCTAACTGGCTAAAATCTGCACGTGACTTCAAATACGGAAACGATTTTGGAGGTAGTGATGAGACTGTACTTACTCGCTTATTTGACTTACCTATAATGGTATACGACTGGCCACATGAGATCAAAGCATTCTATATGAAGCGAAATCCCGAAGATCCTCGTTTTGCGAGAGGTGTAGACGTACTAGCTCCAGAAGGATATGGAGAGATAGTAGGCGGTGGTGAGCGTGAAACGAGTGAAGAATGGCTCGTAGAAAAAATAAATGAGCACAAGCTTCCTTTGGATGTATTCCAATGGTATCTAGACCTAAGAAGATACGGAAGTGTGCCCCACTCTGGATTCGGACTAGGACTAGAGCGACTCGTAGCTTGGGTATGTAAACTGGACCACGTACGTGAGACGATTCCATTCCCTAGATATTACGGGAGGTTGGAGCCGTAGCAGGTTAATTAGTTGAGCGGGCATATCAATTGGCTATTTTTACCAAATGAAAATATCCGCAATACTTCCATTTTTATTAATCCTTTTATTTTCTTGTGCACAGGAAAATAAAAATGTAGGCTGTGAAAAGTTATATGAATCTAAAAATCTATGGGCACTTAACGACATTCCGTATACTGGTATTTGCGAAAATCATGAAAACGGGATACTCGAATACTATTCCGATTTCTATGACAAAACCAAATTAGTTTCGTACATTTTTTTATTATTGACAACACTGCAAACTCGTGCTATGATTTTGTTTCTAACAGCATTAAGTACAGACATTTTATTTTTACCTTCTGCTACTTTTCTGAGATAGTAT
>JBDNFQ010000015.1:0-7749 GCA_041689715.1 Bacteroidia bacterium | reverse complement strand
TAAGAGTAAGTTGGTAGTACTTGCTGGGTCAATACGTTGAGTTAGCGATTGCACTAAAGAATCATTAACGATTACTTCAAGATTAAAACTGTCTTGATGAGTTTCTGAATCGGCAGAAAACACAGAAAAATACTCATCTAGTTTATAGCTAAAACCAGTAGGGTCATTCGCTTTTATTAGACCAGAAAATATAAATAGGAGGCCTACTAAAACACGGAATAAGTTTGCAATATATTTCATGAGATATAAAAATTATTAATACGTATCAAAGCAAAAATAGCATAGTTAAGCATATCGCTAAAATTAGCTTCTATACCCTCTGAGATAAGTGTTTTGCCGTCCTTATCCTCTATTTGTTTAGTTCGGAGTATTTTCATAAGTATCAAATCTGTGTATGTACTCACCCGCATATCTCGCCAGGCTTCGCCATAGTCATGATTTTTAGTTACCATTAGATTTTTGCATTCCTCGGCTTTTTGGTCGTAATATTTTAGCACTAGGTTAGGGTCCATTTCCATGTCATCACTCGTCTTAAGTTCTAATTGTATAAGTGCGATAACACAATAGTTTACTATACCTATAAATTCATTTTCTATGCTTTCACCTACTTTATTTTCTTGTTTTTCTTCAATACTTCGGATACGTTGAGCTTTTATAAATATCTGATCCGTGATAGAGATAGGCCTAAGGATACGCCAAGCTGTACCATAGTCGTAGGTCTTCTTCTCAAAGATCTCTTTGCACTGAGTTATGGCTTGGTCAAAGAGTATTGGAGTATCTGTATTCAAAATGAATTTAATTTGCTACAAAAATAGAAATACCTAAGTGCCATATGAATCAAAACATTAACATTAAAAACACACTCCTAGATTTGAGGACACCAGTAGTGATGGGTATTTTGAATGTGACACCCGATTCTTTCTCAGATGGAGGTAAATATATTGGCCTAGATCAAGCTGTACAGCAAGCAGAAAAAATGGTAGCAGAAGGAGCAACATTTATAGATATAGGTGGCTATAGCAGCAGACCAGGGGCAGCAGAAGTGAGTATACAAGAAGAGGTAGATAGAGTGCTGCCAGTGTTAGAAAAGTTAAAAGGCTTCACAGATGTCTTCTTGTCTATAGACACTTTTAGAAGTATAGTAGCAGCTGAAGCTGTACAAGCGGGTGCCAATATGGTGAATGATATAAGTGCGGGAGAAGATGACGATCAGATGCTAGTAACAGTGGCTAGTTTAAAGGTGCCCTACATAGCTATGCATAAGCAAGGGAAATCGAAGACGATGCAGACTAACCCGCAATACACCGATGTAGTAGGAGAGGTATTCGAGTATTTACAAAAGAAAGTTATCGAATGCAAAGCTGCAGGTATACAAGAAGTTATTATAGATCCTGGATTTGGTTTTGGTAAGACAACATCTCATAATTATGCATTGCTCAAAAATCTAGATGAACTTACACGATTAAATGTTCCCATTTTGGCAGGGATATCTCGTAAGAGTATGCTATGTACGGTACTGGAAAACTCACCCGAAGAAGCTTTAAATGGGACTACATTTTTACATGCTTATGCTCTTCAAGGTGGAGCTACTATACTTCGTGTGCATGATGTGAAAGAAGCTATGGAGTGTGTAAGACTATATAGTCAACTAGCTGAAGTTTAAAATAAATTATAACTAAGTCTAGCACTTATAGATTTCAGATCATACCAAGTGCGGCCTACTACATAGCTTGGCTGTGAAAACTGGGCATAATCAATGCTTACCTGCATAGGTATTTTGGTGAGTTGTTGCAATGGAAGCTGTAATCCTATCCCGTAGGTGAGGTATTCTAAGTGTGATTTATTAGAGCTGCGGCCATAGTCGTACACTTTTTCTCTAAGCACGAGCACTTAGTGGTCTTCCAAAAAAGTAATTACTTAAATAACCAACTTGGTATTGAGCATTACACTGAATCGAAATGGCTAGTAGCACTAAAAGAGCAACAGGTTTGAAAAAATGACTTAGATATATCATAGTATATTTTGATTGACTTAACGTGAACATAGGCTCTTATCGTATCTTTTCGAAAGTAATCCTACTTATTCACTATTTCACCATGTTTTCCACTACTTGAAACCTTAAATGTAAGGTAACATATAGATAACATTATGCCCCCACCATTGTACTAAGAAAAAATCAAAGCAATTAAATTATTTCAAACATGAAAAACACTTCAAAATTATTATTCTTAACGATGCTAGCTACTACTGCATCTTTTTTAGGCTGTAAAGAGGACCCGATAGAGAATCCTACGCCTGTTACCAACTATGAACACTCTGGTTTTATCACCGCAGACGAAACTTGGGATGCTAATGGTATCCATATCCTTAAGGATAGAGTTATCGTAAAAGAAGGAGTTACTCTTACTATAGATGCTGGAGCTCTTATAAAAGGAGAAGTAGGTGTAGGTCCAAATGCTTCAGTACTTTTAATAGCTAGAGGAGCTACAATAAATGCTGCAGGTACTGCTGCAAACCCAATTATCTTTACTTCAGTAGCAGATGAGATAGCTTTAGGAGAAAAGGTAGGAACTAATCTAAATATAGAGAGCGACAAAGGATTTTGGGGTGGTGTGATACTACTTGGGAATGCTCCTATATCTCCAAAAACGGGTGCTACGGAACAAATAGAGGGTATCCCAGCAGACGTAATAGAAGGAAACTATGGCGGTGCTGATGCGGCTGATAATTCAGGTGTATTAACTTATATATCTATACGTCACGGCGGTGCACTTATAGGTGAAGGCAATGAAATAAATGGACTAACTCTAGGCGGTGTAGGTAACTTGACTACTATCAATCATATAGAAATAGTGGGTAATGTAGATGACGGTATAGAGTGTTTCGGTGGTACCGTAAATATAAACAATGCCATAGTAATGTACCAAGGAGATGACGGTTATGATATAGATCAAGCATATAGTGGAACGATTAGTAATTTTATCTATATCGCTGGAGCTACTTCAGATCACGGACTTGAAATAGATGGTCCAGAAGGTTCTGAAAACGCAGGAGGTCAGTTCAAACTAGAATTTGGTTCTTTAAAAGGAAATGCTGCTCAAGGTGAGTTTGCAGATTTTAGAAGTGGGGCACAAGGAACGGTAGATAAATTATATTTCTTTGGGTTTAACTCTGCTGCAGATATAGAGCTAGATGACGATAAGAGTTCTGCTAACTATACTTCTGGTTCTCTTACGCTTACCAATCTTAAATTTAACTCTACTGCTTGGACACTAGGTGGAGACGGAGCCCCAGATGGAGGAAGTACTACTTGGGCTATAGTTACAGATATTTTCGCAGACAAAGCTCCAGCAGGAGACGCAGCAGCAGCAGATATTAAGTTTTCGGGTGCCGGCAATGCTCTTGTAACAGCTAAAGTGAATGGTGCAGATAAATCGGAATTTATAGGTTGGTCACTAGCAGATGCTAAGGGTCTTCTTGCAGACTTCTAATAAAAGAATTATCGATAAATACAAAAATTATAAGCAATGCGAACAGCGGTAGATTTAGTCTCCGCTGTTTTCTTGCTTTAAAAAAAGGAACAATTACAACACTAAATTCTATACTAAATAATGTCAATCGTAAAACCATTCATCTTTAGTTTTTGCTTACTTCTTTCTGTTAATGCTTTGGCACAAAGAGGTAGTGTGAAAGGTAAAATATTAGATGCTAGCACTAATGAAGTTTTAACCAGTGCTACTATTACTTCACCTACATCTAATGGAGGTGGGTACTCAGATTTCGAAGGAAATTTTAATGCCAATTTTGTAGCGGGTACTCATAGCATAGCAATCAAGCTAATGGGCTATGATACTAAAACTATAGACAATGTGGAAGTAACCGATGGAGAGGAAACAGACTTAGGAACTATCTTAATAGGTACGCAAGCAGAAGAGCAAAAGGGAGTCATTATTCGGGTTAAAAAATCGACTACTTCGAGTAGTGCACTAATAACTGCTCAAAAGAAATCTGTAAATTTAATGGATGGTACTAGTAAGCAGGCTATGGCACAAGTAGGAGATGGCAATGCCGCTGCCGCTGCGAGTAGAGTAACAGGTGTGAGTGTAGATGGAGGTTATGTTTTTGTACGTGGACTAGGAGATAGATATACCAAAACAGTATTGAATGGTATGGAGCTGCCAGGACTAGACCCCGATAAGAACACCCTACAAATGGATATTTTCCCTACCAACTTAATAGACAATATCATAGTCATAAAAAGTTTTACTCCTAATCTAGCTGGGGACTTCACTGGAGGCTGGGTAGATGTGCAAACTTCAGATTTTCAAGCTAAGGAAGTATTCGGTGTTTCGGCTTCATTAGGGTATAATCCTGCTATGCATTTCAATGCTAGCTATCTTACACATGGAGGCTCTATTGGGGAAGTATTTGCCGCAGGCAAAGGGAGTAGAAAAATACCTTTTGGCGAAGCCAAAGTAATACCTTTTTCTCAATACACGCAAAGTAATGGAGGAGCACAAAAAGCACAAGACAATGCCAATGCATTTAGTAAAGAGCTAGGAGCAACACAGCAAATGAGTTTGCTGAATACCTCGTTTAATATCAACTATGGAAACCAAATAAATAAAGACAAGAAAACGTATGGTTATAATCTAGCTGCAGGGTACAGTAATAACTTTGAGTACTTTGACCAAGCTATCTATCAAACCTATATAAAAGATGAAGATAAGTATGTAAATGAGCTAGTGCTTTCTGAGAAGAACAATGGTAGTGTAGGAATAAATGAAGTAATGTGGAGTGCATTAGCCAATGGCTCTTACAAAAAAGGAAAACATAGCTTGAGTTCTACATTATTTCATACGCAAAACGGAGTGAAGAAGACTTCTGAGATAATCTATCAAAACATTGCGAATCCATTTGGGGATGCAGGAGCTCAGTTAGACAAAAGCGTATTGTATTACAATCAAAGAACACTTACTAGCCTATTGGTAGAGCATACGATGAAAAAGGATTCAGGTTGGATGTTTACCACGAAAGTATCGCCGAGTATCTCGAGCAATAATGAGCCAGATATGCGTATCACCTCCTTGTCTTTTGATGAAAATGAAGCTTACAGATTTAATATAGGTGCTGGGTCTGAGGTGACTAGACTATACAGAAGCTTGACCGAACTCAATCTAAATGCGAAATGGGATGCAGAGAGATCCTTTTATTTGGCAAACAAACGTGAAACAAAATTGAAACTGGGAGCGGCTAATAATGTCAAGAAGAGAGACTTTGGAGTATTTCAGTACAACTATTTGCCTGTAGGCAGTTTTAACCTAAACGGGGACCCCAATCAGATTACAGAAGAGTATCTCTTTGATGCAAACACAAAGGAAGGATTCACTTTATTTGGTGAGCCGCAAGCATCTAATGAGTTTAATGCTACGCTTAATGTAGCAGCTGTATATGCTATGAATGAGTATCCGCTAACTAACAGATTGATGGCTATATATGGAGTAAGAGTAGAAAAAGCAGATATGTTTTACACTGGCGAAAACACAAGTAACCTGTCGTACAGCAATGAAAAAGTGCTGGACGAGTTGAATGTGCTGCCAGCCCTTAATCTACTTTTTAGAGCTACTACAGATATCAATGTAAGATTAGCCGGTACACGTACCTTAGCCAGACCGTCTTTTAAAGAGAAATCACTCGCACAGATTCTGGATCCTATCTCTGGTCGTACATTCATAGGTAACCTAGATCTGAAGCAGACGGAGGTTACTAACCTTGACTTGCGTTTCGAGAAATTTATGAAAAGAGGAGAATTAGTATCTATCAGTGGGTTTTATAAAAACTTCACTAACCCGATAGAGATAGTAGTCTATAAGCCAGAGACACCTACTAACTTTACTCCTCGTAATGCTGTAAGTGCCAATGTGTATGGAGCCGAGTTTGAATTGAAAAAATCATTAGATGTGATAGGTTTAAATGACTTTTCAGTAGCCACTAATGTATCCTACATTATTTCAAAAGTAGAGATGACTGTCCAGGAGATACAAGGTAAAACCAACGAACTGCGAGATGGACAAACTTTGGGTACTACCAGAGAAATGCAAGGGCAAGCACCGTACATTATCAATTTTGGTTTAAACTACCAAAGTATAGGTGAAGGTTTGAATGCAAATATGTCTTATAATGTACAAGGTCCTAAGCTAGCTATAGTAGGTATAGGTCGTTTGCCAGATGTGTATACGGAGTCTTTTCATAGCTTAAATTTTAAGGCGAGCTACAGCTTCTTGGTAGAGGACAAAGCACAGCTAAGCTTCTCGGTAGATAATATACTAGGAGATGACAACTTGCAAGTGTATAGAGGCTACCAAGCACAAGACCAAATCTTTACACAGCTGCTCCCGCAGCGTACGTTCAAAGTAGGATTTAGCTATAAGATTAAGTAAATATTAACACGCTATATAGCGTGTTAATTACTAGAGGGAAGCCCTGATCTCATTGACATCAGGGCTTTTTTATGTTCTTATATTTTATACTTAGATATTACTTGTTTAACACTTGGATGAGGTTGATATAGCGTAAACATAAGATGGATGTTTGATTTAGATAATAGTGTCAGGACTTTTTTGTACCAGAAATAAAATAACAAATAATCATTTTAAAACATGAAACTAAAAGCAGCACTATTATTCGCATTTGTAGCAGATTCCTTGGGTTTACAAGCTCAAATACGATTTGATCCACAGATAGAAGTAGATCACCTTACTGACACACTAATGTACCCAAGTACGGGAACTCCTCTTAAGTATCAAATTCTTTTCAAAGGGGGTTTTGATGAAGTAGAAACTACGCCAACGTATGGTAATCCTGCAGGTAAAGCGGTATCCAAAAGCTGGAATGATTTTATCGGGTTCACTCCAGATGAAACTGGAGAAAGTCTAGGATGGATCTCTGTAAATCACGAGCAAGTGGTAGCAGATGATAACTTAGGAGATGGCGGCGGAATGACTGTTTTCAGAGTAACTAGAGACCCGCAAACAGATACACTCATACTCGTAGAGCAGACTTTAGAAGATGGTCGTAAAGGAACATACTTCAATGTAGATTTTGTGAATACAACAGGAGAAACAGGAATGAACTGTGGAGGAATAGTATCCTTGGCAGATGGGCGTATTTGGACTGCGGAAGAGTGGTTTAGATATAGTAACGATGATATCGCAGATAGAGATAAAAGCGATTTTATCATAGGACAAGGGACAGTGGACGGCCAAGTGTCTCCTGCAGGTTTTCCTGGTTTTAATGGAGCTCAAATGCAAAAATTTGAGAACTATAATTATATGACAGAGATAGATCCTCGCCAAGCAAAAGCTATTAGAAAGCAGTATAACTGGGGTCGTCAGGCGTTTGAAGGTGGTGTTGTATTGCCAGATAATAAAACTGTTTATCTTGGGGTAGATAACACTCCTGGGTTTTTCTCCAAGTTCATCGCAGATACAGAAGGTGATTTCACGCAAGGGACTACCTATGTATATCGCCATGATGATTCTAAGCTTAAACTAAATCACTTCTCAAGTGAACTTAGCACCTTTGGTGAAATATCCGCTTATGATGATGTGAATAATAGAATATATAGCACAAACTCAGGAGATATAGGTGTCAGTGTTTTCTCACTTGTAGATGGAATAATCACAAAACTTACTACCATAGATTTATCCAGTTATGGATTTGCTCCTAATTCTGTAGCAGTACACAATG
>JBDNFQ010000014.1:0-1879 GCA_041689715.1 Bacteroidia bacterium | reverse complement strand
TATGATATTAGTTCAAAACCGCCTGCGACTATTGAGTGGGAATAGGCTTTTAGGAGTAATCCTAATTCCGTTATTACTTATATCTTGTGGAGCATTCAAAAAAACGGCTAAAGTAGAATGGCCAGAGGACGACGTTATAGTTGTGAATCCAGATAAAGGAGATGATACACCTGAGAATGTAGATACTACAGATAAAATGGATGATAAAGATGAAGAAGCGTTGGTTTATTCTAATGTCTTTTTCAAAGGAGATAATTTCAATGTGCCAAGGCATAAACAGAAGTTTAACATCGCTATACTACTTCCTTTTCACACCGATGCTTCTAATAGTACTACGGATATACGTAGGTCTAATCTGATGTTGGAATACTACCAAGGAGTCAAAATTGCGATTCCAGAAATAGAGCAACTTTCTTCTAGCTATAAGCTTCATTTCTATGATACGGATAATGATACCAACAAGCTAAAGCTTCTGCTCAACAAACCAGAAATGGAAACTATGGACCTTATCATAGGCCCTACGGACGATGCACAAGTGCGTATAGCAGCATACTTTGCCCGCAAAAGAGAAATTCCACTCTTTTCACCTATCACTACTACAAATAAGCTTTGGAGTAATAATCCGTATGTTTTCAATCTAAATCCATCGGATCAGATGCAGGCTATGCAATTCTTAAAATGGTTTAAGAAAACTCATAGTGGTGAGAAGTTACTTATAGTGAGAGACGGTAAACGATTTGATAGAGGATTTGGTCAAGCACTAGTAGATGAGTGTATTGCCCAAAAAATAGACTTTAGTAAAATAGCATTCTCAAGATATATAAACTGGAATACCTACCTAAGTGCAGGAAAAAATGTAGTGGTAAATACGAGCCAAGATAAAACCAATATGAACTATACCGTAACGGGCTTGCTTAGTAAATCTGACAGAGTAACGCTAGTAGGTCCAGAAGACTGGATGGCTTTTACGAGTGTAGACTTTAATCAATTGGAGCGTCTTAAGATTACATATATAAGCACCAATAAAGCAAATGTACCTAACAAGTTTACTACACACGTGATAGAAAACTATAGGGCTAATTATAAAGATGACCCTAGCTGGTACACCTATATGGGTCACGACCAAATACTGTTTGCTTGCGAGGTGTTAGATGCCTTTGGTAAGTATTTTCCTTTGTTTATTGAAGGTAAGTCTATATCGTATGCCAATACCGACATAAAACTTACTAAAACAAGTACGTGCTTTCAAAATAAGTACATTCAATTATTTGAGCTCAGAGAAATGGAGCTAAGACCTATTAAGATAGATTAACATGAGATATTATAGATCAAGATTTAGCAGTGCTCTGCAGTTGTTAGAGCGATACGAGTATCCTGAGCCTTTTCACATAGCGGCAAAGAATTTTTTTAAAGAAAGTAAGAAGTTTGGGTCCAAAGACAGGAAATCTATTTCTGAGATATGCTATACCTACATGCGAATGGGGCTCACTCTGGGTCATATGCCAATAAATGAGGGTTTACTCATTAGTGGTTTACTACTTCATTTTGATGATGAGAGCTACTGGAACGATCAAAGTAAAGAGTTAGGCTTAACCTATACTATAGAGCCGGGTTTCTTTGAATCAGACAATGCATTTGATGCTATCGAAAAATGGGCAGGGAAAGAGATTAGTTTCTATCCGCCAGAACATCTTATGGAGCAGTTTAGTCATTATAATGACGCTGCTAACCTGAAGTATAGACCCAAGAACTGGGCCAAAGAGCATACGGATAAAGAGCCGCGTAATTTAGGTGCTATTGGATGTAGAGAGCTAGCTGTAAACCAAGGATTAGAAGATACCGTGCAAGTGCAAGATTTGTCTTCTCAGTACATCTGTAC
>JBDNFQ010000013.1:0-8689 GCA_041689715.1 Bacteroidia bacterium | reverse complement strand
CCCTTCTAAATCCGTTTTTCTTTAGGATAGAACTATTACAATTTGGACATTTTTTTTATTCAAAACGTTTCAAAGGTCGTTTTACTAGTCATACCAACGATTAACAAAGATTCTAGCCTCCCAAATGTCTATTAGGCCTAAAGTAATGATTCAGTAATAGAAATAAGTTATAATATAAAAAAGGAGCTAATCATCGATTAGCTCCTTTTTTTTATGTTCAGTGTTCATTAGTTAAGACCGTTTGTTAATCTCATCTCTGAGTATAGCTGCTCTATCGTAATCTTCTATTTGAATAGCTTTGTCTAATTCTTTGTTTAGCTCTACAAGAGATAATGCATTTAAGCTATTCACCTCTTTATGCTTTGGTTCAAATGTTTGTTTACTTCTTTCTGCGTCGTCCAGATCTGCCTCATCTTCTGCATCATATATGATTCCAGCATTATCCATAATATTTTTATAGGTATAGATGGAACATTTGGCTCTAAGAGCCATAGCAATGGCGTCTGAGGTGCGAGAATCTATGACATGCTGCTCACCATTTTGTTCTGTTACTAATTTTGCATAGAATACGCCTTCCTTGAGCTGGTCTATTATTACTTCTTTTAGCTCAATACTATATTTTGTAAAGGTATCGAACATAAGGTCGTGAGTTAATGGACGCTGTGGAGTTAGACCTTCTATGACCAAAGCTATAGACTGAGCCTCATAACTTCCGATAACTATAGGGAGTTTCAGTTCTCCATGTTCTTCTCCTAAGATTAATGTGTAGCTATTCCTTTGAGAATGTCCAGAAGTTAGCCCTACGATATTTAATTCTATTTTTTCGCCCATAGCGATACTTACTTGAGTATTATCAGGCTTAGCCTTTTAATTCGTTTACTCTTTTAAGAAGTTTTGGCAATACTTCAAAAACGTCACCAACTATACCATAATCAGCAGCCTTAAAAAAGGGAGCTTCTGAATCGGTGTTGATAACACAAATCACCTTACTACTTCCTACGCCAGCCAGATGCTGTATGGCACCGGATATTCCTGCTGCTATATATAGATTTGGCTTAATAGTAATACCCGTTTGACCTACATGCTCACTATGTGGTCTCCATCCCATATCACTTACAGGTTTAGAGCAAGCTGTAGCTGCACCCAGAGCATTAGCTAAGTCCTCTACCATGTGCCAATTTTCTGGTCCTTTTAGTCCTCTTCCTGCAGATATTACTAATTCTGCTTCTGTCAATGGTATTTTACCTGTTTCCTTATTAGTAGACACTATAGTTGTATTGATAGCATCTGAGCTTACAGATACACTTGTTTCTTCTGCAGATACAATACTACCATCGCTATTTATCTTATATGAGTTAGGTATAATAGTTAGTACCTTCTTATTATTTTTTATAGCTACGTGTGCCATAGCCTTACTAGAAAAACTAGTTTTCTTTACAGTAAAACCACTATCTGTATTGGCCATATCTACTACACCTGTTACCAGTGCTGCATCATTTTTTACTGCTACGAGTGGAGCTATTGACTTCCCTGTATAGGTTTGCGATATTACAATTGTATCTCCTCCATTTGCTTGTGCCACTTCACTTATTGCCCTGGCGTATGCCTGCGGATTGAAGGTAGTAAACACATCACCTGAGATATTCAATTCTTTGTCTGCTCCATACGTACCTAGATTTTCTGGACCTTTATGGCCAATAGATACTGCTATACACTCTGTAGATAGCTTAATAGCCAAATCTTTACCATAAGTCACAGCCTCAAAACTTGACTTCTTATATACTCCGTTGTCGCTTTCTGCGAATACTATAACTGCCATGCTCTTAAAATAATTTTTCTTCGTTATGTAAAATATCTATTAACTGCTCTGCGTTTTCCGCATCTATCATTTTTACTCCACTTTTAGCCGGGGGCAACTCATACTTAGATACACTCGTATAATCATACTTATCTACAGCAGGCACTACATTTAGTGGTTTACTACGAGCCATCATTATACCTCTCATATTAGGTATTCTAGGTTCACACAGGTCTTTCTGGGCACTCACTACACAAGGAGTATTTGCAGTTAGCATTTCTCTGCCTCCGTCTATATCTCTAGTAGCTTTTATGGTATTGCCATCAGCATCTAGTTCCATTGCTACATTTATGAGTGGCCAGCCTAGCATTTCTGCCACTAGACCTTGTACTTGTCCGCCATTATAATCTATAGACTCTCTGCCAGTAAGTATTAGGTCATATCCGCCAGATTTAGCTTGTTCGGCTATTTGAGCAGCTACGTACATGCCATCTTTTGGACTAGCATCTACACGTATAGCATCTCCTGCACCCATTGCAAGTGCTTTTCTTATCACGGGCTCTGTATCTGCTTCGCCAACTGTTATTACTGTTACTGATCCACCATTTGCTTCTGTCATTTCCAAAGCTCTAGTAAGCGAAAGTTCATCATAAGGATTTATAATAAACTGTACACCAACCTTGTTAAACTTCGTATTTTCGTCGGTAAAGGTGATTTTAGTAGTAGTATCTGGAACTACACTTACACACACTAATATTTTCATTCTAGAAATTTGTATTAAAATTGAAGTGCAAAAGTAAGGTTAATTGAGTAAAATAAAGGAGAATATGGAGAGAATAGAACAGATTAAAATGTTTTTAAATGATACTCCTGAAGATGTATTTCTAAACTATGCTTTGGCCATAGAATATGTGGCTATAGCAAAGGATGCGGCAGCTTGTACCATTTTCGAAAAGCTGCTTCTTGAAAAGCCTGATTACTCTGCGACATATTATCATTTGGGCAAGCTTTATGAGCGACAAGGTGAGGATCAATTAGCGGAAGAAACCTATGAGAAAGGTTTAGCTGTGACCAAAAGACTAGGAGAGAAGCATGCACATGGTGAGCTACGAGGTGCATACGAAGAATTAACATTTTAAAGTCATAAAAGTAGGAAGTTGAAGAAGAAGGAGTTTCCAATGCCTGTTTTTATAACAAAACTTTGATGATTTATTAGTGGGATTATAATTTTTAGAGGCATTAATAAACGAAGGCTTCAGATAGCTGAATAAGTTATCGTAATTTACATAGAAAAAAAAGATGTTAGAACGTAATTTCTTTGTGGTGTACATCTTTAAAATAAAGGGAGAAGATGAAGAGCTTAGATTGAGCAATGGTATTAGTTTGCTACGTCACCAACCTAGCATATATTTGCTCACTAAAGTATGAGCATATTTCAGCCTAAGGATCAAAATTTCGAGTCTAAAATAAGAGAGAGACTTAGTGGTCAGCATTTTATGCACCTCGTGGGTTTTGACATTACATCAATACTGGCTGGTGAAGTTGCAGGAGAAATGCAACTAGAACAGAAACATCTACAACAGTACGGTTTTGTTCACGGGGGTGTTACTGCTACTATATTGGATATCACAATGGGGTTTGCGGCTTATAGTTTATTGCCACTGGGCAATGGAGTAGTAACTGCCAATATTAGTGTAGACTACTTTCATCCTGGAGATGGTGATCGTATTATAGCTATTGGTTCTGTAGAGAAACCGGGAGGTAAGATGATGTTTACCACAGGTAAGGTTTATATACAAAAGAATGGTGAGCGTAAGTTGATAGCAAGTGCCAGAGCTGTGATGGCAGTTATAGAGACTAGAAAAGGCTCCTAAGCTAGACTCATCTCAATCAAAGTATCCTTTTGTGATTTTAAAATTATCCATCCTGACTCTTCGATATAGTCTATTACCTTGATTCTAAGTGGAATCTAATAGAGTGAATATATAAATATTGTCGACTAACAAATTAAGAACAATTCTATCTAAGGCAGTATTATCCACATACATTTGCAATGCAAAACATGAAGATAATTATTGCCGGCGGAGGAGAGGTTGGTTACTACCTTGCCAAACTACTTACTAAGGAGTCTCATTCTATTGTATTGATAGACAACCGTATTAAGGTTCTAAATAGAGCCGATTCTGAAATGGATTTATTAACCATTCATGGTAACGCCTATTCCATAAGTATTTTAGACAAAGCAGGAGTAGCTGATTGCGACTTGCTCATTGCTGTAACATCTTCTGAAACGACTAACTTAACCATTGCTACCGTTGGCAAGCAGTTAGGAGCTAAAAAGACTATTGCAAGGGTGAATAACTCTGAATTTTTAAAGCTTAAAGATAGGTTAGATCTTAGTAAAATGGGAATTGATGTCATTATTTCTCCTGAAGATTTGGCCTCTAAGGAGATTATTAGGTTGTTAAGAAGGTCATCCTTTAGCAATGCTTTTGATTTTGAATTTGGGAAACTTACTTTGTTAGGAGCTTACTTGACTATAGATAGTGTCTTATTAGGCAGGAAATTTGAATGCTTAGACACTTATAATGAGAAGAATAATTTCACAGCTATCGCAATAGAAAGAGATGGAGATGCTACAATACCACACGGGGATTATGTAGTAGAAGAAGGAGATCATATTTTCTTTTTGTGTAAACCGGCCGGCATAGATGAGATCAGAGAAATATGTGGAAAGGCTAAGCTGGAGGTAAAGAATGTAATGATAATGGGTGGTGGAATTGTTGGATACAATACCGCAAAAAAAATCAGCCGCCGAAAAAACGTAAAACTAATAGAGTCTGACGAAGAAAGGTGCTTAGAACTAGCAGATTTATTAGCAGATACTCTAATAATAAATGACGATGGACACGATGTGCATTTGCTTGAAGATGAGAATATTTCAGAAATGGACGCGTTTATAGCTGTAACAGGTAACTCAGAGACTAATATTATGAGTTGTTTAGTAGCTAAAAATCATGGAGTCACTAAGACCATAGCTATGGTCGAGAACATGGATTACATTAATCTATCGCAAACTATTGGTATTGATACACTTATCAATAAAAAACTGATAGCTGCCAATAATATTTTCAGGTATGTACGTCAGGCTAATATTATAAATATCGCTGGTATACATGGTTTAGATGCAGAAGTAATAGAAATACAAGTGCAAAAAGGAAGTAGTGCAGCCAATAAAGTAGTAAAAGATATGAGACTGCCAGAGGGTGCTGTGCTAGGAGGAATAATTCGGAACAGCGAAGCTTGGATAGCACACGATGACCTAGAAATACTTGCTGCAGACAAGGTAGTAGTATTTGCCTTGCCGAAAGCTATAAAGAAAACCTTAGAATATTTTAGCTAAAGATGTTTCATTTCAAGGCTATTTCTCATATTCTAGGTCTGTTGATGCTACTCAACGGACTTTTTATGGCGTGCGTATTACCCGTAAGTTGGTATTATAACGATGGAGACTTTACTGCTATTTTAATGTCCTCTGCGATATGTGGTAATATTGGCTTATTAATTTGGGGGCTTACTCGAAACGTAAAAAAAGAACTCGCAAAAAGAGATGGGTACATTATCGTAACCTTTGGATGGATAATTCTAGGAATTACAGGTTCAATACCATTTATACTTAGTGAGACTACACCTAGCATATCCGGGGCGATATTTGAAACTTTTTCTGGCTATACAACAACTGGGGCTTCTATTATAAATGACATTGAAGCATTACCCGCAGGTATTATGTTTTGGCGAAGCATGACTCAATGGATAGGGGGTATGGGGATAATAGTACTTACAGTGGCTATTCTACCCATGTTTGGAGTAGGAGGTATGGAACTATTTATGGCAGAGTCTCCAGGGCCTTCATCCAGTAAAATACACCCTAGAATAACGGATACTGCAAAACGTCTCTGGATTTTGTATGTATTATTAACTTTAGTAGAGACTATTTTACTAAAAGTAGCTGGCATGTCTTGGATAGACGCTGTAAATCACTCATTTACAACAATGAGTACTGGAGGATTTTCTACAAAAAATGCAAGTGTGGCTGCATTTAATTCTCCTGCAATAGAGTACATAATTACAGCTTTTATGCTTGTTGGGGGAGTTAATTTTAGTATGATCTATTTCATATTGAAAGGGTCGTTTAAAAAGGTCCTGGAAAATGAAGAGTTTAGGACATATTTAGGAATTGTAATTGGATTTACCATTGTAATTGCCATTTCTTTGAGCTTCAATCAAGATGGAACTTGGGAAGAGTCCTTCAGAAAAAGTTTGTTTCAGGTAGTTACCATTGTTACAACCACAGGTTTTAGTACCGCAAATTACGCAGTTTGGGCACCCTTTGCTTATTTGCTTATTTTATTTTTAATGTTTACAGGGGGTAGTGCAGGTTCTACTGCTGGAGGAGTGAAAATTGTTAGACACATAATTATTTTTAAAAATGGATATACTGAGTTTAAGCGATTATTACATCCTAGAGCAGTAATACCCGTGAGGCTAAGCAAACGAGGAGTGGACCAAAAAACAGTACACAATGTTTTGGCTTTTTTCTTTATTTATATATTCATTTTCATACTTGGAGCCCTTATAATATCTGCATTTGGGCATGACATAGTAACCTCTGCAGGTGCTAGTATCGCTTGTCTTGGTAATATTGGACCAGGAATAGGTGGTGTAGACCCATCTCATAATTTTGCTTTTTTTTCAGATGGGGCACAGCTATTTTTATCCTTTCTTATGCTACTAGGGCGTCTAGAGCTTTTTACAGTTCTTATTCTCATTACTCCAGCATTTTGGAAAAACGTGTAAAAAATGACAGAATTAGGTGGTTGAATTGCCTTTAAAATCACTTTATTTGACTAAATAATATATTTATGCTTTGTTCAAACCGTGTTATGAAATTTAAAGGAGTATTGGCCTCGCTTTTTACGATGCTTTTGCTTGCTGGATTTATTTTATCATCTACCATTGCTGAAGCTCAATCTAAGTCTAACAAGGGAACTGAGTTCTGGCTAGGGTTTATGTTTCATTACGAGGGAAGTTCAGCTGGTCACTCGCTATATATTACTAGTGATTCCAATACTTCTGGAACAGTATCTGTGCCAGGTGCATCTTGGTCTAGTAATTTTACTGTAACAGCAAATAACCTTACCGTTGTGACTATTCCAGCATCAGTAGCTTATAATGGTTGCTCTGACTGTATTACAGCTAAAGCGGTAAAGGTGACATCTCTAAAAAATGTTGTGGTGTACGCACACCAGTATTTAGGAAATCAATCAGATGCCACTCTGGTACTACCCACTAGAACACTAGGTAAAGTATATTATGCAGCAGCTTATTCTCAGTCTTCTGCTTCTTCTTCTAGAGGTAGGAGTACATTTATAGTGGTAGCTACACAAGATAACACCATAGTGAAAATTTCCCCGACTATCGAAATACAAAAAGGAACTGCTACAGCTTCTACCGGATCTAAGCCTGCTAATACTTCTTACCAAATTACTTTAGACGAAGGAGAGGTATACCAAGGTTATGGAAGGTATGCAACAACTTCTGATGATGTAACAGGTACTAAAATAGAGGTAATAGATACGGGGGCCTCTGCAAATTGTAGAAAAGTGGCAGTCTTTTCAGGAAGTTCATATACTCGAGTAGGTGTATGCAACGGTGGAGGTTTTAACTCTGGCGATAATTTATATGAACAAATGTATCCTACAAATTCTTGGGGTTCTAAGTTTGTGCTAGTTCCTGCTCTAGGAAGAGATGGCGACAATTTTAGATTTATAGCAAGTGAAGACAATACTCAAGTTATAGTTTTTAATTCTTCGGGACCTCCTGATATTTATTACTTAGACGCAGGAGAGTTCAGTGAATTAGATGACGAGTCTAATGTTAGAAACGTAATAGCGACTAAGCCAATTATGGCTGTACAGTATCAAAGAACTGCTAGGTGTGACGGTAGTTCTAATAGAATTGGAGATCCCTCTATGACTGTTCTAAATCCGCTGGAGCAAACTCTAAATGATATTACGGTTTATTCAAGTAGATATTATGATATTGATAATCACTATATCAATGTAGTGATTCCTGCTTGGGCTGCAACTAGTTTTAGAATAGATGGTAATGCTGTTACATTTACTGGAGTACCAGGTAACGCAACATATAGCTATGCTAAAATAACTGTAACTGCAGGGAATCATAGACTTAAGGCTGATGCTGGGTTTATAGCTACTGCTTATGGTGAAGGAGAATATGAAAGTTATGGATATGCAGCGGGTGCCAATGTAAGAGATCTAACTGCTGTGGCCTCTGTGACCAACTCCGCCAAAAATACTGAGATTTCCAATTGCATTGGAAGGCGAACAGTATTTAAAGGAGAGGCAGAATATACCCCAGTGAGCTGGAAATGGTTCTTCGGTGATGGTGATACTTCTATCTCACAAAATCCTACACATTTATTTACAGATACAGGTTTGTACGAAGTTAAAATGTATGCTTACAAACCAACTTTTGATGGATGTCAAAACTATGATTCTTCTTTAGTAAATGTAAGAATATATGATAAGCCAGTAGCGTCTATTTCTCACGGAAGTATTTGTGATAGCAACTCCGTTTTATTTACAGAAAACAGCTCATTTCCAAGTCCAGAAGCACATCTCACATCCAAGTGGAGCATAGATGGGGGAGCTTTTTCTTATGGAAGAACTCGAAATCAATTTTTTGATACGATAGGTAAGTTTGATATTTTTATGGAAGTTACTTCTGTCAATGGATGTAGAGATACTATCCAAGATTCACTAGTTGTTAATCCATTACCAGAACCAAGTTTTTCAAAGGCAAATTCTT
>JBDNFQ010000012.1:0-2812 GCA_041689715.1 Bacteroidia bacterium | reverse complement strand
TTTTTTATAGTTCCATTATCAAGGCAATCCTTTAATCCTTCTAAATCATGGTTAAGACTCTTCCACTCTTTAGGGCTTGGGCTTCGGCTTTTTTGGTGGTGAAGAGCTCCTTATACTCAAACTCCAGTGTATTAATTCGCGTAACGTGAGGTTCTACGACCACTTGGTAGCCACTTTTTTGAAGAAAAAAGACAATGCGATCATAGATAGCAGCTTTCGTTTCATAAGTAGCAGATGCCCGCATGTGAGCATATAATACTGGAAACCCCAGTTTCACACTCGGTAGACTCCAATCAAAGTATTCTCTTTTTCGTATGATTTCTTCGTTACTCATATCCTAGCTCTCTAGTATCACCTGCAGTATATCGGGACTTTTTTCTTTGAACTGGCTCATACGTTTTACTACTTCATTGGTAGGGTCTGTCCATGTAGCCTGTAGCTGCTCTGTGACTGCTGTCTTTTGCCCCTCACTCAGCTCATCCCAGTCTCTGCCTTGCATAGCAGCAGCTATATCGTGCTCTATGTAGTCTTTTACGTCTATACCTCGTTCTTGCATGTGCTCTGGAAAGTACAGATTGAAAACTAGTGCATCTGATATTTGATTTCCGTGAATAAAGTCAAATTTAATAAGTGAAATAAGACAATGAGCTAGTGCTCCTAAGTGCTGATCCTTTATTGGTAGATGCTTAATGAATGAAGACTGATATCTATAAAAGCCACCTGCTTGAGGTATCGTATTATTTTTATGATAGAAGTTTAGAATTTTGGAGTTCATCATCAATAGGAAACTTTCGTAATGTGAAGAGTACTCGTCGTTCAGAATAATTGAATATGTTGTCGTTGTGCCTAAAAATCCACTTTCATCAATACAAAAGCTATTTTTTGAAGCATTATCTAAAGTAACTATTTTCTTAACTTTAAATTTTTCCTTTTTTCGTTGATTCCATAACTCAAACCATAGCTTTGTTGAAGAGTCAAAGTACTTCCTTCCACTTAAAAGTGATTTGTTATTTTTTAGATAATTATAGATTCTTGGATAGTTACTTGATAAAGACTTCTCTGACAAAACCTTACCACTTAAATTGTATGGATAGATTAGGTAGTTTCCTGACCAATTTATTTTATAAGGTCCTATATTTTTTCCTTTCAAAAAGGGTTCTAGAATATCCATTTCTAAGTCGTTCTCAATAATGTCATTATTGTCGATAATAAAAACATCATCCTTACCCGTGCTTATACCTTGTGCTATATCTGAACAATAATAATCTAAAGGCATAGATCCTTTGTCTATCATATCTGATATGTTCGAAATAATTTGAGGTTTAAAATACCAACTAGAATTAGGAATAAGACTACTTCTTTCAATGCTGACCTCTTCCATATCCTCTATTCTATGTGGCTTAGAAGTATCAGTGACTAGATTTTTATTTATTAGTTTAACTTTAAAATTAGCGTCCTCCTTGGAATTCTTAAGTGAGAATATTCCAGTATATGTAGTTGCATTTTCGAAAATTTGATAATCTGAAAAATCTACAATTTCCATAATTGAGTACTGGTTAACTAGAAGTTTTCTTAATCCTTTGCCATAGTCTCTACTCAAGAACCTAGTAGGGTTAATAAATGACAGAAGTCCATTTTTAGATAAATGGTTCAATCCATTTTCAATAAAAGGTACATACAAATCGTATTTACCACTGGTGGTAGCGTAATCCGTTAGAGTCTTTTTGATTTCAGGATCAAGATTTTTAAACTCGACATAGGGCGGATTCCCAATAATCACATCAAAACCTTTGGAGATGTCAAACATCCACTCGGGGTCAAAGAAGGAGGAGGATGCATTTTGATCGTACGGGTCCCAGCTGGCTAGTTTGTCTGCAGTTTCATTGGCCCAGCCGGTTTTGGTCAGTTCTGTGGCTATTTCATTTCGCAGCCGTTCGTCTTCTTCTCTGTACTTTTTCTTTGTCTCTTTGGTCTTTGCACTGAAGAGCTTGTGGCGTACTCTTTTGAGCTCACGCTCTAGCATCCTTACTTCTTTGGTATCATACAGGCTCAGCTGTGCACTGGGTTTATCTATGCCTATGAGTGTATTTGCTGCTACGAACTTAGTCTCTAGATTAGGCAGTGGTCGTATCCCAAAGTTCGGCTCGTCTGTATTTACCTTTTGCTCTACTACCAGTGAGATGAAGAAGCGGAGCTTGCTTATCTGTGTGGCTACGGGCTGTATGTCTACTCCGTAGATGCAGTTTTCTATGAGAAATAGCTTACGGGCATAGTCGGCATCATTTATCTTCTGATCAAATACTTCATTGATTTCATTTAGCTTATCTTTTCGCTCTTTCTTGTCTTCTATGTAAAATGCTTTGTTGGTTTCTGCTTGAGCTTTGTCTATTTGCAGGTCTTTCCACGCTTGATTATTGGGGTCTAGCTTGGTGAGTACGTGTACCATCTTCTGCAGTATGCCCATAGGATATGCCCCAGACCCGCAGGCGGGGTCTAGTATCTTGCAGCGGTCCAGTGCTTGTATGATGGCTTTTTTTATCGGTTCATTTTCTGCATAAGGATTCCCTTCCTCGTAGGCAAATAGTATATGCAGCTCCTTGTCCAGTTCATTTTCTGTACCTGTGTATACCGCAGATCCTGTTTTAGTTTCTAATCTGGTTTGCGTTTTCTTTTCGTTACTCGGCAGTAGGCTCGTTTGATTATCGCCAAATTCTGCATAAGATTCTTCTTCATGCAGTAGCTGCGTTTTGAGATAGGCGATGAGACTCTCATCTACCATATAGTTCACTATCTCACGTGGCGTGTAGAATGA
>JBDNFQ010000011.1:0-8784 GCA_041689715.1 Bacteroidia bacterium | reverse complement strand
CCGTTTGTCTATTACACCGCAAATCATATGTGGAACAACTTGTTTATCAGTGTAATATCCCAGTAATGTACGTACAGTCTAGTGATGTTGGACTTGCTTTGGCCTCAGGTAACTAGAGACCTTTATCTCGAAATACTAAGCCTGCTGCGGGTTGAGCTGTAGGCATAATTGTAATTTCGTTTATGTTAACGTGCTTAGGTCTGCTCACTATGTACCATATAGCATCTGCTATATCTTGAGCTACTAAATTTTCAAATCCATCATACACACTAGCGGCTTTTGCTTTATCGCCATCTAGCCTTACTAAGGAGAATTCTGTTTCCACAGCTCCCGGATTTACGCCAGAAACACGTATTCCAGCTTCAGCTAGTTCTCTTCGCATAGCTTTATTTAGAGCATCTACCATATGCTTAGTGCCACAGTATACGTTACCACCCGTGTATACTTCTTTGCCTGCTATAGAGCCTATATTTACTATGTGACCTTTTGTTTTTTTAAGCAACGGAATAAGAGACTTAGTAATATGCAATAAGCCTTTAATGTTGGTGTCTATCATCCTATTCCAATGATCTAAATCTCCATCTTCTAGATTTCCAAGTCCTGCGGCTAGTCCAGCATTATTTACTAATACATCTATAGCTTCCCACTCCGCAGGTATGTTATTTACAAAAGTTTGTACTTGCTCTGCATCTCGCACGTCTACTTGCATGATATATGTTCTTATACCATACTTAATTTCTATGTCTTTAGCTTGCTTAGCTAGCCTATCGGCTCTGCGGCCATTGAGTATCAGGTTATACCCTTCCTTAGCAAAGGTATGTGCAGAAGCTTCTCCTATACCTGATGTAGTCCCCGTGATTAAGGCTATTTTACTCATTTTTTGGCCTTGCCTTTGAGCATATTTAAGATGGCCTCATCGCTCATTTCTAGCATACCTAAAGACAAGATTTGTTTTACCTCTGGAGCTAATTGGTGGTCCGGATATTCTGCTAAAAATTGATTATAATACTTTTTAGCTACCTCTATATCTTTAGCATATTCCCAAGCTACAAAACCTGCTCTATACAAGACATTGCCTCTTTTTTCATACTTAGGAAATTGGCGTACGGCCTGGTCTAAACTGCCTATGGCCTCATTGAAACTGCCGATGGCTGTGTAGGCCAGTGCTAGTCTTTCAAAATCCATTGGCTTTACATCCTTATCTGCTTCTATCTTTTGCTCATATATTTTTATTACATCCTGCCATTGTGCAGCTGTAGGTAGGTCATCTTCTAGCACTTTAGTTATGAGTTCATCTGCTTTGCCAAAATCAGCTGCTTTGGTATGCAATAAGGCTAAATTTACAGCAGCGTTTCTAAACCTGTCGGTACTGTCGTCTCGGCTTATGTACTCCGTAAGTAAGATTTGAGCTTCGCCTAAATTATTCTCGTAGAAGTAGTATTGCCCTGCTGCGTATAAGTAGTCATTTGCTTGAGCATCGGTATATTTCATGCCATATGCTTTGTGCAGTAGAGCTAGCTCTACTAGGCCTTCTTTTGTACCTGTTTTTTCTGATTTTTCAAACTCTGCTATCTTAGCTAGTGCAGATTCTTGACTCGGAGAGCACGCAGTCATCAGTAGACAAAGTGCAATTATTACGGTTATTTTTTTCATAAAATTTTTAGTATTGACTAGTTCGCAAAAGTACTAATGTACAGGCTTCTAAGGTTGCTATCTTTTGCGAATTTGCTAGCTCCATTAGTTCTGGGTTTTCAGTTCCAGGATTAAAGATAATTCGTTTGGGTTTTAAGGCTAAGATTCTATCATAAAAATCCTTTTGAATATTAGGATTGATATACAGCGTGACGGTATCAATGTCCTCGTCCGTAGGCCATTCGTTTAGAATGGTCAATTCGCCTATCTCACCTCTCTTTACTCCAAACGGGATTGCAGTGTGACCAAAGTCTATTAGCATTTCTGTAGCTATGTAGGCATATCGTTCTGGCTTAGGAGTAGCCCCTATGACTAGGGTCTTCTTACTCTGCGGCATATCCTAGATAGTTAAACGGAGTTATGTTGCTAATCTCCATTTTTACTGCATTGCTTACATCTAGTTTAGTCACAAAGGCAGCAATACTCTCAGCATTTATGCCATCGTTGGTTCTAGTAAGGTCTTTTAATAGTTCGTATGCACCTTCTATTTTTTCTCTACGCAATATGGTTTGAATAGCCTCTGCTGTCACAGCCCAGTTTCTATCTAAGTCTGCGTGTATTGCTTTCTCATTTAGTATCAGCTTGCCCATTCCTTTGTCTAGGCTTTTTAGAGCTATGAGAATATGCGAAAGGGGCACTCCCACATTTCTCAGTACAGTACTGTCTGTTAAGTCACGTTGTAGTCTGCTAATAGGTAACTTGTTACTCAGGTGGTCCAATAATGCATTGGCTATTCCTAGGTTTCCTTCAGCATTTTCGAAGTCGATAGGGTTTACCTTATGCGGCATGGCACTAGAGCCTACTTCCCCTGCTACTATCTTTTGTTTAAAGAAATCCATACTAACATACTGCCAAATGTCTTTAGCAAAATCCATCAGGATTACATTGATACGTCTCATAGCATCAAACACCGCTGCTAGTTGGTCGTAGTGATCTATCTGAGTAGTTGGGTAGCTTCTTATTAAGCCCAAGTCGGCAACTAGTTTATCTCCAAACTCTGGCCAGTTTATTTGCGGAAATGCTAAACGGTGAGCATTGAAAGCTCCTGTAGCTCCGCCAAACTTAGCACTGATAGGAGTTTCTATAAGTGTGTCTAACTGTACTCGTATACGCTCCGCAAATACGGCAAACTCCTTGCCTACAGTGGTAGGAGTAGCTGCTTGGCCGTGCGTACGACTAAGGAGTGGTATGTTTTTCCATTGCTCTGCAAAGGCATTTATTTTCTCTTGAATGTTTTTAATGTTCGGAATTATAACCTCGTCTATGCCCAGTTGCAGGCTAAAAGGAATGGCTGTATTATTTACATCTTGACTAGTAAGCCCAAAGTGTACAAACTCGCTGTATTCTTCTAGGGTAGTGCCTTTAAGTTTTTCTTTAATAAAATACTCTACTGCCTTTACATCGTGGTTAGTAGTCTTCTCTATATCTTTTATTTGCTGAGCATCTGCTTCGCTAAAATTGAGATATAAACCTTGCAGAAAGTCAGTATCTGTAGATGATATGCTAGGGAATTGTTCCAAATCAAGTTGAGATAAAGCAATGAAATATTCTATCTCCACCCATACACGGTATTTGAAAAGTCCGTATTCTGAGAAGTAAGGAGCAAGCTCTTGTACCTTACTTCTATATCTCCCGTCTATAGGGCTAATGGCTGATAATTGCGATAGCATAGTGCAAAGGTAATTTTAAGATAAGATTGTACTATATTTGAGCTGTAATTGTGAAAAACTTATGAAACTAATAATAATGGCCTTCTTTACGCTCTCTGTATTGAATCTCAAAGCTCAAACTGTTAGCTACGATATTGGCTTAGTACAGATGCCAATAGTAGATTCTATAAAGGGTGTCCCTTACACAAAAATGAAAGCTAGGCATTACAGATCAGTTTACGAGTCTGTATGGGGCGAAAATCTAGGAGTTAAAGTGATTTCTAAGCCGCTTAGTCGTACATATAAAGTAAAATTTAAAGGCATAGATTCAATGTGCAAATACAAAGGAAAGTATTTCATAATAGATGGGATCCTTACTAGTTATAAGCTTTCTGCTAAAAATGCATCTTCGTTTACGGATGTGAAAATTTTTGGTATTTTGGCGGATAACTTAGAAATCAAATTGCAGTTCTTTCAATCTGGTTATATAGGAAAGATAGAATGGAATGAAACAAGTAGTGAGACAAATAGAAACTACAACCTTCAGCTTATGTTGCCTGCAATTGAGGATTTAGGTAGTTTTTCTACAGAAGGACTATTACTAATTCTCCCTACTATAAAAAAAGTACGCTAAAATTACATCTCACAGTTACGTGAGTAGCCTATCTTCGCAGCAATGAGAAACATCACTATATTTCTAATTCTTTTAGTAGGATTAGCACAAGCACAGGTTACCCTATCTCTTAATCAATTAGATTTTGGAGATGTGCTTACCACTGCGGATAGGGAGCTAGCCATTAACGTTACCAATACGACATCCGTTGCATTAGAAATAGATGATGTGAATGTCTTTAATACAGATTTCACGTATAGTATACCCAACGCTACTATAGATGCAGGAGCTACTGAGAAAATCAGAGTGACTTTTAAGCCGAGACACAATCTTATGTACAATACAGAGTTAATTATTGTACTAAGTGATGGCTCAGAGCATAGACTAGATTTAATAGGGAACGGTAAATACGAGGGCACGTACTACGATGCTACGTTTAATAAAAGCTATCAAGACTTAAAAGATGAATTGAAAACGATACTCGCAGCAGGATATACTAACCTCGGATATACTGGTGCACGAGACAAGATGTACGGAGAGATAGATAATGATGCAGGTAAGGTAACTTGTGTGTATACAGGTAGAGTAGCCACATTTAATACTAGAGACGGTGCTAATAGCAATAATTTTAATTGCGAGCACACTTGGCCTCAGAGTCTTTTTAACCAAAATGAGCCAGAGCGTGCAGACATACATCATTTGTTTAGCACAGATAATCCTGCTAATGGTCAAAGAGGGAATTATCCATTTGGAGTAGTAACTGGCACGCCTAGCTGGACAGAAGGAGGAAGCAAGTTAGGAGGAAGTGTTTTTGAACCACGCGATGAACAAAAAGGAGCTACAGCTAGAGCTATGTTATACTTTGCTATCAGATATCAAGATTACAGTAATTTCATAGACGGACAAGAAGCTATCCTAAGACAATGGCACATAGCCAATGAGCCAAATACAATAGATATTACCCGAAATGAAAACATCTTTAAGTATCAAAAAAATAGAAATCCATTCGTAGATCACCCAGAGTTCATTGAGCGTATAGATAAGATAGGAGCTACAGATACTAAGCCAACTATAAAAAGTGCAGAAGCATCTCAAAATAGTATTAGCTATGGTACAGTTGGTTCTGCTGAGCAGCGATTTGTATATATAGTAAATACGGGTAATACAGATTGGACAGGTGTATCTGTAGCCACTACGGTAAAAGGAGACTTGAAAATCAAAAATACGAGTAGTTCTGTAGCTCCAGGAGAAGCTCTTATAGTAGAGTTAGGATTTAGTGGTTTGGCAGATGGTGCATATACAGACGATTTAGTAATCAATATGCAAAGCCAAGCAGACAAAATATTTACGATACCTATAACTTTTAGCGTAGGAAAAGTGAGCATCTTTACCCCTAAAACAGAATCTATCAAAGTTTCGTATAATCCCATGAACCAATCAGTTCGTGTATTAGAAACACCAACTGATGCTCAGAATATTTCTATTTATGATGGTTCTGGAAAATTGGTCTTATTAAAAACCACCTTCACCGATATTCCGTTCGGTGGTTATACCGCAGGCATTTACTTCGTTGTTATAAAAACTGAGACCGGGAGCTACAGCTCTAAGTTCTTGGTTTATTAATACATAAAAGTAAATTAATATACATGCATTTTTTAAAAGTTGTTTTAGCCTCTTGCTTAGGTTACCTATTAGCTGGTATCGTCATTTTTGGTTTACTTTTTTTTATAATAGCAGGTGTGGCATCTAGTGCCAAGCCAGAAGTAGAAATACCGCCAAATGGGGTATTGAATCTGAAACTCAATTACCCGCTACAAGATAGATCACAAGATAATAATCCATTTGCAGCTTTAGCCGCTCTCGATCCTACGTATCAAATGCCAATAGGATTAAATGATATACTTCATGCTATAGACGAGGCTAAAGAGGATGATAAAGTAAAAGGAATAGTGTTAGACCTTACGGCTTTTCAGTCGGGCTATGCCAAGCTTACAGAAGTAAGGAATAAGTTAGAAGATTTCAAAGCATCGGGTAAGTTCATATATGCCTATGCAGATTACTATTATTTTCCTACATACTACATGGCTAGTGTAGCAGATAGTATTTTTGTAAATCCAGAAGGCGAAATGTCTTTCACTGGTATGGTGGCACAGATTACTTTCTTTTCTGGAGCATTAGAGAAGCTGGGTATCAATATGCAGGTAGCTAGAGCAGGTAAGTTTAAAGGAGCTGTAGAGGCTTATACTAGAAAAGACCTTAGTCCAGAAAATCGTGAGCAGATAGAAGTATATATAAACTCGCTATTCAATGAAACGTTAGCTAAAATATCTGCAAGTAGAAATATCTCAGTAGATAAGTTGAAATCTGATGCAGACAAACTAGAAATGCGTTCAGTGCAAGATTTCATTGCAGGCGGATACATAGATGGTGCTGTTTATAGAGATCAGTTTTACAGTGCTATGAAAAAGAGAATGGGAGTAGAAGAGGATACTGAAGTGCCGCTAATTTCTGAGCAGAAATATGTAAAATCATTAGGGACCGTAGGGTCTGGAAGTGATAGAATAGCTGTGGTATATGCAAGTGGAGATATAGTAGGAGGTAAAGGAGATGGTACACAAATAGCAGCAGATGATATGGCTGCTACTCTCAAAACAGTACGCTTAGATGATAACGTAAAAGCAGTTGTTTTTAGAATAGACAGTAGAGGAGGTAGTTCGCTAGCTAGTGATATTATCTGGAGAGAAGCGAAGCTTCTGGCAGAAGCAAAACCACTTATAGTAAGTATGAGTGATGTAGCAGCCAGTGGAGGCTACTATATAGCTACTCCTGCACGTAAGATTGTGGCAGAAGCTACTACTATTACGGGGTCTATTGGTGTGTTTGGGTTAATACCAAATGCAGGTGAATTACTGAATAAAAAACTAGGACTCGATTTTGAATATGTAGGAACTGGTAAGCATTCAGATATGGGTCGAATAGATAGAAATATGACAGCAGAAGAGCGAGCGTATATAGAATCTATTATTGATAAAATATACGACACCTTCCTTAGTAGAGTAGCCGAAGGCCGTAAAATGTCTAAAGAAGAGGTGCATAAAGTAGCTCAAGGACGAGTATGGACAGGCACTATGGCCAAGGAAGTAGGATTAGTAGATGAGTTAGGTGGTTTAGATAGAGCTATAGAATTAGCGGCTGCAGAAGCAGGAATGGACACCTATAAGCTGAAAGAATATCCTAAAGCCAAAGATCCAATTATGGAAATGGTGAATGCCCTACAAGGGAATATATCTATGCAAGCTAAGGTGCAAGAAATGGTAAAGAATACGGGGTTTGAGTCGTATGCTAAATACCTATCTGATATAGAAAGATTTGGGACCAAGCACACTGTGCAGGCTATGATGCCATATGATATTACGGTTCAGAATTACTCGTTGAGGTAGATTTGATCTGCGTAACGGAATATCCATTTTTTTATTTGGTTAATTTCATTATTTGGTTTTTTGGCTGTTATCGGTAACGCGGTTTTGAAATTATTTCATTAACTTTGACAATAACCAATTATGATATGAAAAAAATAACCTTAACCCTTCTCAGTTTCCTTCTTGTATCAAGTGTCTACGCACAAATGGACAGCTCGAAAATCGCTCAATTAGCCAGTATTGAACTTTCCAAAATTTCAACAGTTATTGAGGGTGAAGTCCTTGATATTGAATATTTTGCAGGAGATGAGGATGGCAACCTTATGCCAGAAATGAGTATTGTCTGGGATAATCAAGGATACGGCTACTATATGCTACCCAACGGTAAAAAGGCCTCTGGGTATACCCTATCAACAGTGAAAGTATGCCAAGTATATAAAGGAAACGAACTTCTCGACACCATTCAGATTCTCTGTAAGCCTACTGGTTTTCAGGTGTTCAAAATGCCCTATTTAGATAGAGATACAACCTGGTATGATTTTAGAGTAAATGTATCTGACCAATGGCCAAGAAAGAATTATCTTGGCCCAAGAAACATTGGTTACAAATCAATTTTCTTTTGCTACAATTGGGAAAATGAGCCGATAGACCGCCTTTATAAACTTTCAGTTTTCGGAGGATTTAACTTTAATCCTCAGTGGAATCCCAATGCTCAAGCTCCAAATGAAGATTATAAAGTCTTTAGTAATTCTCAGGGTCTCTTTACTTACTACAACAATGAGAATTTTTTTTCACGTCAAGAAATGAATGATTTCTTAGTTGCAATTCCAATTCTGGAACTTGATGTCACAAATAATAACAGTTGTGTAATACCTAACGTTGCTAACAACGAAAAAAAAATGTAAGTGGTGGCAATTCTGCTGTCGAAGAGCGTCAAAACGAAAAGTATCAGCAGAATCTAAAGAATTATAAGGCGTGGGAGAAACGTTCAATCGAGAAAAGGGAAAGAATCGAAAAAACTCGTAATTCAGAGACAAAAAAGAAAGCAGGAGAGGAACTTAGTTTTGAGATGACCAACCCTAGGCTAACTGGCTCTGATAATGAACCGTGGTTCACCTTTGATGTTCTTGTATCTTCAAATGTCAGCACTACGTATCTTGATAATTCCCTTATGAAAATTGCCTATGACGACAGAGTCTTAAATAGTTCTTTCGGAAGTAATATAGTAGCGAACAACAATGCTGAAGTTTTACTCATTGGTGCATTTAATTCAAGTACGTATGCAGACCCAAGCACATTAATTTCCGATGATGGAAGCGGAACAAGCCACATACTAAATATCCCCACCACAATTGAGTTTACAACAGTACCTCTCAATAGAGTCTTGATAACCACTACACCTCAATCTATG
>JBDNFQ010000010.1:0-2101 GCA_041689715.1 Bacteroidia bacterium | reverse complement strand
GGGGACATCGCATACCAGCATGGTATTCTCCTAGTGGTGAGGTGGTAATAGCCAAAACATCATCTGAAGCCCTAGCTCAATTTACAGATAAATCTCTTATCGAGTCGGACCTTAGACAAGATGAAGACGTATTAGACACTTGGTTTAGTAGCTGGTTATGGCCTATAAGTGTATTTAATGGTTTTCAACCTGAAGGCAAGAAGGAGTTAGCCTACTACTACCCTACTTCTGACCTAGTAACAGCTCCCGATATTATTTTCTTTTGGGTAGCTCGTATGATAATGGCTGGACACGCATTTGAAGGTAAGATTCCATTTAAGAATGTTTATTTCACGGGTATAGTTAGAGACAAGGAACGACGTAAGATGTCTAAGTCTCTAGGTAATAGTCCAGATCCATTTGAGCTAATGGCTAAGTATGGTACAGATGGAGTAAGAATGGGTCTTATGCTCAGTGCTCCTGCTGGTAATGATATTCTATTTGATGAGTCTATGTGTGAGCAAGGTAGAAATTTTTGCAATAAGCTTTGGAACTCTTTTAGACTTATCAAGGGATTAGAAACTACCGAAACACAGAACGATTACTACCAAAACTACGGCGATATGGCTCACTCTTGGATGAAATCTAGAATAGCTACCACCACGGATTCTGTTAATCGTCATTTTGATAATTTTAGAATATCGGATGCATTGATGGAACTTTATAAACTAACAAGAGATGACTTTAGTGGATGGTATCTTGAGATGATAAAACCGACCTATGGTGAGCCTATTCCTAAGCAAGATTTAGATAGAGCTATAGTAATGTTCGATTCTATTCTTAGGCTATTGCATCCTTTTATGCCGTTTATCACAGAAGAATTATGGCAAAACACAGAAGAACGTGAGGGTCAATTTATTAATCAACAAGAATGGCCTAAATTTGATACATCTTCTACACCTATTCACGACCATGTTTTTAATTTAATATCTGAAATAAGAGCTAAAAGAAACGAAAATGGTATCTCTCCTAAGGTAAAAGCGAGTTTAGCTCTTCACACTAAGGATAATTCCATATATAAATCTGCGGCTGGTATAATAGAAAAACTAGCTAATGTAGAAACTATGAATGCTTCATTAACTAATGGTTTCAAGGCACTAATAGGAACAGACGAGGTGGAGATAGAATTTAAAGACTTTGTGCAGAAGGTAGATACGGAAGCTATTCTGGGAGAAATTAAAAGACTAAAAGGATTTTTGATAGGAATTGAAAAAAAGCTGGGGAATGCAAACTTTGTGGCAAATGCTAAGAAAGAAGTAATAGCCAATGAGGAAAAGAAAAAAGCGGATACATTGAGTAAAATAGACAGTTTAGAATCTCAAATATGAGATAGTACCAAAACTTACTTCGCTGCTATTAAATACTCATTTATATATTGCTCTGCTTCTAGTTTATTGTGTTCTACAAAGTGCCTGTACTGTTGATACAAGTCTACATTGTACAAGCCAATTAAAAGATAAGGCTCGAGCATTCCTTTCTTATCCATTTCTCTGGCATACTCCAAAGACTCAATATCTTCGTAAACTGTGGCTTCCAGCATTTTTCTAAAGCTATACACTTCTAGATACGTAGGATAAGACTGAGGTGCGTCACTTTTTAAAATTCCATTATCATCGTAGTACTCTTTTACCTCTTCTAATGCAGCAGCATAGTGGCTAAAGTGCATCATGTCGTCATAAAACTGCTCTCTCCTATACCTATCAGAAACATTATTTACACTAGCTAGTCTAAGAACCCAATTCCGGTTTAGTTTCTTTTCACCTAGATCTTTTAAAAGATTGTATATAGTTGCAAACGTTTGCTCTTCTGGATATACTAGCAATGTTTCTTTGGCAGTTTCTAATGCTAATTTTACCTCCCCTTTGTTAGCTAGTGCATCACTAAGATACTTTCTTGGCTCACTTAGCATGGGTTGCTTTGCTATGGCCTGTCTAAAATAGGTAGCTGCATCGCCGTAGTACTCCATTACATAATACGAATCACCCAAGTAGAGTAAAGCTTTATAATTATTCGTATCCGCTACATATGATTTTTTAAAGTATTCAATTGCCTTTTGAAAATT
>JBDNFQ010000009.1:0-4010 GCA_041689715.1 Bacteroidia bacterium | reverse complement strand
GTAAAAAAAGTTTATTTGCATTTATAAGAGAATCATTATCTATAAATTGGTTGTTGATATACTCGAAATCCAAATTAGAGTTTTCAATTTGTTCGCATCTTTTTAAATCAACACTCTTTGGCAAGAATAACAATGCTAAATTATAATAACTCATAATGGAACTATCTAGTGTTATCGTTATTGGCTCAAAGGAAACAGGAGAATTAATATTTTCTCCTGTTTCTGTATTTTGCTTGCAGCTAAATATTATTAAAAATGTAAGAATTAATATTAGAACTTTCATTTAGTATTTACTTGGGTCAATTGTTGTGCCTAAATCTTTTTCAGTCTTAGTAGTTGAATACTCAGAGGTGTAATTATTATCACCGTTAAACCCTCGTGTATATGCAGCTCTTTCAGATTTGCTATTTGCGGAATAACTATGGACAACATTGCCGTCAGAATCTTTAAACGAAACATTATAATTGTATTTAATACTATAAAAACTTCCTCCATATTTTGTGGTAAGTAGCCCTGTCTCTTCTCCATCAATAACTTGTGGTTCAACAAAATCCTCTGATGCGATTACGGTTCTTCCTGTGGCCTTAGCTAGTTCAGTCGCTAAATTATCTCCGCTACTCCCTGGTATGTCTGTTGCTGCACACCTACAACCACCTAGAATAATTGAAGCATCACTTTCAAATTTTATTAAACCACTAGAGAGCTTACTTTTAAATTGTGAAACCGTTGCTTCATTTGCTGCTCCAGTTGACCAGCTAGAACCGTCTGTATAAAATCCTGCATTATCATTAAATATCAAACCATAAGGCCCAGAATGACCGAAAAACACTACCGTTTTTATAGAACCTTCATCTTTTGTTGCCTTTTCAAGATTACTAATAAACTGTTTTCCATTTTGTGCATAGGCTAGTGAATAGTTGTAATTTGCTTTAAGCTTCATTGCCCTTGCTTCAAATGAATTGTTGTCATTTGAAGAATAATTAACTAAATCTACACCCTTTCCTGCAATTGCTAAACGTGCTTCTAAACCATCCCAATCAATAGAATTTATTGGCCTATTTTGAGCAAAAGCATAAGGAGTCCAACCTGAATAATACCCTGATAGTGGATCAACACTTAAAAACTTAGCAATTCTAGAATCATAAATTCTAAATGTAAACTCAATACTATTACCCTCTCCTTTGATTTCATTATCTTGATATTGTCCATTAAAACCAAATGAATATGAGCTTCCAGCGTTCCAGCTTCTACCTTCCATCTTCGAGCCGAATGGATAGTAATCGCTTGATATATTTCCACTACCTCGCAAAGTACTCTTTCACCTTTTTCTGATAGTATGGCTGGAGCTCTGGTGATACACTTCGAAGTAGCTCAGATTCTTTCTTTTTCTGATCGAGATATTTTTGAATACTAGGAGGGATAGGTCTCTCTTGCTCTTGACCTTCGTTACTAGTACGCTTGTCATCTTGCTCCTGCTCACGTTCTGCACGCTCGTGCTCGCTTAGCTTTATTTCTATCTGGTTTAGTTTTTGGAAGGTCTGGCTATTCAATCTTTTGTTATACAGATCTTCTTCTAGGTCGTCCATCAAATCTTCTGTCTTTTTCAGATCTCCTAGGCTGCCTCCTTTTCCTTCTTTTTGCAGCTGTCCGTGGAGCTCTTGCAGCTTTTTACGTATAGCGGCTTGCTGTGCTGCCATTTCTGCAAACTCTTTGCTTCCTGGTTTACCTTGTCCTTTTTTCTGACCCTCTTGTAGTTGCTTCATTTGCTTAGCTAGCTCATCTTGCATTTTTTTAAGAGCATTGGCATTGGGCTTTTTACCTTTGTCTCCTTGGCTACCTGGTTTTTTACACTGGCCTTTTGGTTTACCCTTATTCTCCTTTTGAGCTTTCATTTGCTCCTGCATCTTTTTAAGCGATTCACTGAGCATCAGAGCTAGGTTATTGTAGCCTGTCATAGCATATTGTTGGCTTACTATAGCATTGTTTGTATATCGCTCACCGAGGTATTTTAGTGTCTTTTCTAAGTTGTCATTTACCCTAGCTACCTCTTCATTTACAAAAGACTGAATCTGGGTATTTCGTTTACTAAGTGCAAGTAACGAGTCTTCTACCATTTTGGTTTCATCCTTTATTCTGCGTTGCTGTTGGCTTAGGGCTACATATTTTGGGCTGTATCTTGGGTTTTCTTTAAAACCCTCTATTACCTTCTCTTGGTCAAAGGAGAGTTGCACCAGGTTTTCTAAAATTTGCCGTAAATTATTGTAGTCTTCATCTTGTTGCTCTTCCATGGCGTCTTCCATTTCTTGCTGCATTTGCTGAGCCATCTCTTGCATTTCCTCTGCTGCGTCATCCATCTTTTCAGAAGCTCCTTGGTTCTTGCCTTTCTTTTGTTGCTCTTTTGCTTCTTGCATCTTTTGGCTCACTTCTTCCTTTTTCTTGTCTTGTGGGCTTATGTCCTTAGGTGATTCTAACTCCTCATTCTTTTTCTGAATATCTTCAAGATCTTTTTTTACCTCTTCAAATTCTTTTTTGATGTCCTCCTGCTTTTTTTCTAGCTCTTCGTTTTTACCCTTTTCGTTCTTCGTTTTTTCACTTAGCTCTTTCTCTTTTTTTGCGAGTTCGTTTAGCTTGTCTATAGTTTCATTGAGTTTTTTTTCTAGTTCTAGTTCTTTGAAAAGTTCTAGCATTCGGTCCATCTCCTTGCTCATTTCTTTCTCACTAAATTTAAACTCTTCCATGGCTTTTTGGAGCTCATCTTTCCTGTTCTCATCTAGAAGCTTTTGTATCTTTTCCATGAGCTCGCGTGTATCCTCGTCTAGCACATTATCCATAAGTTTCTCAAGTTCTTTTTGCTTTTCAAGCAGATTTTCCTGTATGGGATTAAACTCTTCTTCTTTTTGGTTTTTTTCTAAATTTTTCTGAATAGAATTCTTTATTTTTTCTTGTATTGCCTTTTGTTTGTCTAGTAGGTCTTGTATTTTCTTCTTATCATTCCAATCTAGGTTCTTTTTTTCTGTAAGCATTTTTTCAATGCTATTTATCTCTTTTTCTAGTTCTGCTGCTTCTGCCTGAGCTCCTGCCATTGAGCTTTTTATTTCCTTATTAGCTTCTTCAGTCTGGTCCTTTATTTCTTTTAGCGATGGAGCTTTGTATGTGCTCACAGGTGTTTTGGAAGCCTTAGCTCCGTTTACCCCGTCATTATCCCATACTGTAAAGTAGTATTCTATCTCATCTTCAGCTTGTACATTTAGAGCACTCAAATTCCAATAATGATAGAAGTTTTGTTTTCCAAGTGTAGGATTTATTTTAATAGGGAATACTCCATATTTGTCTCTATTTGCAGCCGAATCAGATTTCACAAATCGGAAATGGAACTGTAGCTTGGTAAATCCGTGATCGTCTGTTACATCACCTAAGAAATAAAAAATCTTGTTGCTTAGACTATCGTTTTTCCGTTCTACGGCTATCTGAGGGTACTCGTCTGGTATCACATTGATCTGGTAAAAGACAGAATCTCCTTGTTTTACATCGGCATTGCTAGTATTTACTTTTACCAATGAAGAACGCATAAATCTCTTGGTATAAGTAGTTTTGTTCTTTTGAGGTATGAATAGATTGTTTTCAGGACCTATGCTTATTTTTTGGACATTTTTGGTGTCAAATCTCCACTCTATGATAGAGCCTTGAGGCACATTGAGTTCTCCCATGTTGCGTACAGACTCACTAGCTATACCCAAATATGCAGGGTAGCGTATAGTAGCACTGTAGCCTACTAAGCTTGGTTTTAGGGCGATATTGAGATCGTATTCTTTACTGCTAAAACCACCTGCCTCAAAATAGAGACTTTGTGACTTTTGGATATTACTCAGATTGTAGCTAAAATCACCTACTCCATTTGCCTTCATCTTATAGCGTTGCTTACCTATATGTATGTAGGCGTCTTGAGGTATTTTATCTCCAGATATTTCAAGAGGTATAAGCACATCTTGATTTTGTATGGCTTGCTGTTT
>JBDNFQ010000008.1:0-20895 GCA_041689715.1 Bacteroidia bacterium | reverse complement strand
GGAGAACGCCTCTTGAATAAAGTGTTCGAGGCTAAGCCTATAGCAGCAAGCCACCCCGTGCTAGATCCTGAGGGAAACCTTGCAGATAAAGCAGCCTTAAACTATGGCAATGCTACAGATCATATTCCTAACCTCAACGTAAACTATGCACTACGTAGTGGAGAGAATGGTCTCTTTTCGTTGGATAATGCATACGCACTATACCTCAACATGAAAGTAGCCTCACAAGAGGAACTAGCTCACGTTTTAGTAAGCAATGCACTATTAGGAGACGACCAGCAAAAGCCATGGTTTGATAGATACGGCATCTGCTACTATACACAGACAGATAATTCTAGTCTTGTATTTGCATTACTTAATAATAGAAAAGAGTTTAGAAGATACCAAACGAGTGCTTTTAGTACCAAGGCTTTTCAAGAACTAGGAAGCAGCAAGCACCAAGCAGAACTGCATATGCACGGCCTATTCATACTCATGCACAAGCTCAGAAACCTAAACCCTAAGCAAATAAGCGACCAAATAACTAGCAAATACAAAGAGCCAGAGGTAAAAGAGTGGGTAGATTTTAACACACCTAAACTACTGATAGAAGATGTAGTAGAATACGGAAAGGATATTACTTCACTTGCTAAATCGTTTAGTGATTTATTTGCAATACGCTCTGTAGAAGACATGGCAAAATACACAGGTTTCAAAGGAGAACTGAAGGCCTTTGTCAAAACATTCTACAACGGATTATTTACAGCTCTTACTACTACACTGCGTTCTATTACCTCACTGGGAACCCCTATCATTTACAGAAATGCAGATGGGCAAGACGAGATCTTAGCAGGACCCTACTTTGCACCACTAGACCTAGTGCTAGAGACCAACTTTAGTTTACTAGAGAAGATAGACAAGATCTGTGGCGAGCACAATCTTAAGAGAGAAGAATTTATCAATTGGTTGGTATGTAATAACGGATTTACCGACTTACGACCCCATGCAGTACTCAACACAGCGAAAACATATACCCAAGGTCTTACAGATCAGATTAAGGTTATAGAAACGAGTGCCGCTTTCCGTAAGGCAATAAATAATCTAAAGCTAAAGAACGCTCGCAATACCAAAGAAAACTACCACTACAATACAAGTGGACTACTAGCCTACTGTGGAAGAATCACGGGCTTATATGAGCAACTAGAAAAGTTTGACATCAGCTTAGGAACCTACAATGGATGGAAAGCACTTTTCCCGATAGACGATCGCGAAAACCACATTCTTATACCAGGTTTAATAGAGGCTATGCGTCACTATGCAGAAGGGCTAGGTAAGATTACCGGTTCTGAGTTCTTGTATCCGAGGTATGGGTATTTTGAGTAGATAATATAGAGTCTGAACTCGACGTTTATGTTGGGTGAATGCAAGACTAAGCACCTTAGCTCAAAACATCTTAAGAATCGAGTCTCCCTGCTGATTGCTACTATACACAAACCCTTGTCGCTAGATCAAATCAGAGATTTGGGTCGACAATCCCCTCTCAAGATGGGCAGAAAAAAGATTGGTAAACCAAAAAAAATCCGCTCTCGCGGATTTTTTTTTATAGTTATTATTTATGAAAGGTACTTTATACCTTAGTCTACATTATCGTGTAGAAAAGAATTGTTGGTTCGTAGTTCTGGTTTTTTCTCTGGCTCTTCGATTAAGCTAGTTCTTGAAATTTCCATTTCGCTAGAGTGGATTACCTGTTCTAAATTTATGCCTTTACGTTTATAGGCTGGCACGTTTTCTAGTTCTTCTATACCTTTCTCTTTATTAGCAGACTCACTAAGCTCACGTAGGTATTTCATACGCTGCTTCATCTGCTCTATTTTATAATTAGCCGCTACAGTTTCATCTTCTTCATAATCTCCCATCTGATCAAAAATAGTAGTCTGTTTCTGTGGCACTTCATTGGTTATTCCGTCTTCTCCCACATTCATAGCTCCTAAGTCAAACTCTACTTCCTTGCTTAACACTGGAGAGGTCTTAAACTTATTCACTACTCTATTAAATCCGGTAGCTATGACAGTTACAGACACAGCATTACCTAAAGAAGAATCATAGCATAGACCACATTTTAATGTAGCATCTCTACCTGCTTCATTTTGCAAAAATTCATTGATAGCAGCATACTCATCCATGGTAGCTTCATCCTCTCCATACGAGATGTTTACTAGCAAATCGCTAGCTCCTTGTATCTTATTGTCATCTAGCAATGGGGAGTTCAGTGCTTGATTTACCGCACGCATAGCACGATCATCTCCTTCACTTAGTCCCATACCCATTATAGATACCCCACTATTACTCATAGCCGTTTTCACGTCTTCGAAATCGACATTTATACTACCTGCTATTGTGATTATCTCAGCTATACCTTTAGCAGCAGTGGTCAGCACATTATCTGCATATCCAAAAGCTTTGCTAATAGGCAAATTACCATATATTTCTTTTATTCTATCATTAGAAATCACAAGAAGAGAATCTACACTCTCTCTCATTTCTTCTATTCCATGAAATGCCGCGTCACATCTTCTACCACCTTCAAAACTAAAAGGAGTAGTGATAATACCCACAGTAAGAATCCCCATGTCTTTAGCTGCTTTAGCTATCACAGGAGCAGCCCCTGTACCTGTACCTCCGCCCATACCAGCGGTTACAAATATCATCTGGGTATTCACCCCAAGGGACTCTATTATTTCTTTAATATTCTCTTCGGCAGCCTTGCGACCTACCTCAGGATTAGACCCTGCACCACGTCCTTCTGTAAGAGAGTTGCCTATTTGTATCTTGTTTGGTATTGGGCTATTTTCTAGTGCTTGAGCATCTGTATTACAGATAAAAAAGTCTACCCCATTTATACCTTCACGGTACATATGATTTACTGCGTTTCCGCCTCCGCCCCCTACACCTACTACTTTGATGATGGATGATTTGTCTTTTGGTAATTCTACTGTGAAACTCATAAGTACTTCTATTATTTGTAATCAGCTACATCTACTTCATCCTTCAACCAATCTTTAATACGGTCGAATAAAGGCGATTTCTTTTTTTCTGACATGAATTGTTCTCCACTAATGTTGATGGTATTTCGCTCATCTGCTAGGCCTCTCAGCACAAGACCTACACTGGTAGCATATATAGGACTTTTCACCTCATCCACCATACCTTTAGCTAAGTGCTCGTTTGGATATCCTATACGTGCATCTAAGCCTGTTACGAATTCTGCAAGCTGTGCAATATGCTTCAGTTGAGATCCCCCACCAGTGATTACGATACCCCCTGCCAGCTTTTTCTCCATGTTACTCGTTTTTATTTCATAGTAAACGAGCTCCATTATTTCTTCTATCCTAGCTTGTATAATTTTAGACAGGTTTTTGATAGAAATTTCTCTTGCTTCTCTACCTCTTATACCCGGTATACTTACTATTTCATTTTCACTTTGTTCGTTAGCTAAAGCACTACCAAATTTCACCTTCAGTAATTCAGCGTGAGCTTTCATTACATTACAGCCTTCTTTTATATCTTCGGTAATGATGTTGCCACCATATGGAATAATCGCAGTATGTCTGATAATATTTTCGTAGAAGATAGCTACGTCTGTAGTACCACCACCTATATCTACTAGCACAACGCCAGCTTCTAATTCCTCTTTACTAAGTACTGCTTCTGCAGAAGCCAAAGGCTCTAATGCAAGTTCAGAGACTTTTAATCCTGATTTTTCTACGCATTTGTAAATGTTTTTAGCTGCAGAAATCTGACCTGTAATAATGTGGAAGTTTCCTTCCAACTTTACCCCTGCCATACCTACTGGGTCTACGATCCCTGGCTCATCATCTACCGTATAGTCTTGTGGTAGCACGTGGATTATTCTATCTCCGGGCTTCACTGCTAGTTTGAACATATCGTTCTCTAGCTTTTCTAAATCATCTGTATTAATCTCTGCTTCACGATCGTTTCTAATAATCATACCTCTGTGCTGTAGGCTATTGATATGTGCACCAGCTATACCTACTTGTACTCTCTTTATATCAACATTTGCTTTCTCAGCTGCTTCCCGTATTGCTTCCTGTATAGCAGCTACGGTCTTGTCTATATTAGACACTACTCCGCGAGTTACTCCTCCGTGAGAAGCTACTTTACCCATTCCCAATATGTCTACTTTGCCATATTGATTTGCTCGACCCACGATAGCACACACCTTAGTGGTTCCTATGTCTAGTCCTACAATTATCTTTTCTTGTGATTCAGCCATTATATTAGTTACAAACGATTTGGTCTTTATATTTTAAATTAATAGTGCGGTACTTATCCCATCCTATATGATTGAGCCCATGTTCATAGAAATCTATCAACTTGGCAAACTTCTCTTCTAGGTCTGTGGCATCTCCAATTATTATTTGTTGATTTACCAATTTTGGGATAATCACCAAATCATTATTATTGTTCACAAATATCTGTTCTGTAAGGGCTTCCATAAACACGTTTTCTTGCACATAGGTGGCCAGTGTGTACACTTTCGTAATCATAGCGTTTGTTAAACGCCCATTTGCTATAGGAACCCTTGCCACGTCTGTACCGTTAGAAGGAATTTTAGTATTGTCCTTGCTTAGGTAGTAAGACTCACCCGTATTGCTCATTATTCTAACTACCGGCATACGTTGCTCTATTTGCAATGTAAGCTCACCACGAAGATCAAAACTCACTTCTGCATTGAGCACGGCAGCCATACTTTCTAGTTTGCTTTCTATATCTGCAAGCGGCATATCAGCAGCTTCAGTACCGTATAATCCTCCTGTATACCAAGCACTCAACTTATCCATTACTAGTCGCTCAGTCACGAGTTGTTTCTCTATAGGAGCATCTATCTCTATAGATATAATCTCGCATATCTGCTTATCCTGCTTTGCTTTTAGAGTCACAAAAAGTGCAATGAGTAAGCCTAAGGCTATCACATAAAGTGTCTTGCGTATGTATGGATTAATCTTAACTGCCATAGTACACTTGTATAGGTAAAACCAATCTATCTATATCTCCAGCACCCAGAGTTAGCAGCACTTCTATTTCTCTATTTTGCAGCTCCGTGAGTACATTTTCTTTTGCAATACATTTGGCATTTTTGAGAATTATTTTCTCTGAAACAGCTTCACTAGTCACTCCTTCTATGGGCAGCTCTCTAGCTGGGTATATGGGCAGCAATAGAAGCTCATCTACTTGAGAAAGCTCGTGAGCAAACTCTGCCATAAAATCTTGTGTACGACTAAATAAATGCGGCTGAAATACCGCAGTAATCTTTTTGGTAGGATATAAATCTCGTACAGAAGAAATGATAGCACGCAACTCACTAGGGTGATGAGCATAGTCATCTATGTAAATTATCTTATCTGAATCTAGCACATACTCGAACCTACGTTTTATTCCTTTAAAATTTGCCAATCCACTACGTACCGCGTTTAGAGATACACCAGCTTTGATGGTCATAAGAGCAGCTCCTACAGCATTTTCTAAGTTATGATGTCCTGGGAGATTGAGATACAAATCTTTTATCTCATCTCCGCTTTCAGTATTAGCTATGCTAAAATGTGTACCCTTACCTGATTTGCTACTAACTATAGCATAGTAATCTGCTGTACTATCACTGGCAGAATAACTTACTCCTTCTATGTTATTCGCATATTCTTTAGAATAAAAACGGTGAGTTGGGTTCGTTATTAATTGCGAAAAATCTACGTAAGATTGCTCGAGGTCTTCTTTTTTACCATAAATATCTAGATGGTCTGCATCTGTACTCGTTATAATGGCATAATCTGGACTAAGCTTTAGAAACGAGCGGTCAAACTCGTCTGCTTCTGTTACGCTAAGGTGCTGCTCGCCTTTCCCTTTTTGGTAAAAATAGTTACTTCCTAAGTTGGTACTAATACCGCCAAGGAAAGCTGAAAACTGCTTTTCGGAATAGAGTAAAATAGTTGCAACTATACTACTCGTAGTTGTCTTACCATGTGTACCTGCTACACTCAAGTTGGCAGTTTCTTTGGTTACTATACCCAGCACTTCTGCTCTTTTGACCAAGGAGTATCCCTCATTTTTAAAGTAATTAAAAAGCACATTACCCTTAGGTATAGCTGGCGTGTACACTACCATTACATCCGTTTTATGCTCTACATAGATAGGGTCCAAATCTTCTATGACATCATTGAAAGACACCAAGATTCCTTCTTGTTGCAATTTATCTGTAAGTGGGCTCGGAGTTTTATCGTACCCAGATACCATATATCCTTGTGCATGAAAATAGCGAGCAAGGGCACTCATCCCTATACCGCCTATTCCAAGAAAATATATTTTTTTCTTATGCATCAAGGTCTTTTATTATTTCATTTACTATACTCTGAGCTGCTAGTGGCAGACCTAATTTCTTGATTTCATTTTGCAATGCTTGTATTTGCTCCTCATCTTGCAATAGGCTGATTACCATATCACCTAACTTAGCTGTAGCCTCTACATCTTTACAAAGCAAGGCAGCACGCTTATCTACCAAACTCATCGCATTCTTAGTTTGATGGTCTTCGCTCACAAATGGGGAAGGAACAAAAATGGTAGCCTTACCCAAAGCTGAAAGCTCTGAAACGGACATAGCACCTGCTCTACTTATTACTACATCAGCTACTTTGTAAGCCAAATCCATTCGTTGAATAAAAGCAGTACGCGTACCCCACGAGAAAGTACCGAACTCTTCGTTATAGTTTTTGCCTGTTTGCCAAAGCAGTTGCACCCCGGCACTTTCTAGACTCTGCAAATTGGCTTCTATCGCTTCGTTTATGGTACGAGCACCAAGGCTCCCTCCAACTATGAGGATGGTTTTCTTATTTTTTTTTAAGGAGAAGTGTTCTAATCCTTCTTCTGTAGTAGCAGCACTTGCCAAAACATCTTGGCGGATAGGATTGCCCGTAATCACGATTTTTTCCTTCGGAAAAAATCGATCCATTCCGTCGTAGGCCACACAAATTTTACGTGCTATATCCTTGAGTAGTTTATTGGTAATCCCCGGAAAAGAGTTTTGCTCTTGCAAATACACCGGCACACCCATTTTACTAGCCATATAATTAAGCGGACCACTTGCATAGCCTCCTACTCCCACCGTAAAATCTGGCTTGAATTTCTTTATTATTTTTCTGCTTTCCAAAAGACTAAAAAGAAGCTTGAATGGTAAACTTAAATTTTTCGGGGTCAAACTACGCTGCAGTCCACTTATCCAAAGTCCATGTATCTTGTACCCAGCTGCTGGCACTTTCTCCATTTCCATTTTACCTTTAGCTCCTACGAACTCAATCTCAGCATCTGGATACACGCTTTTTATCTGATTTGCGATAGCGATAGCAGGAAAAATATGACCTCCAGTGCCTCCTCCCGATATTAAGACGCGTAGATTATTTGACATTTTCTCTCTCAGTATATATAGTTCGGCTTGCACTTAGTATAATACCAAATGCTATACTAGTAAACAAGATAGAGCTACCACCTCTACTAACAATAGGCAATGCCAATCCCGTAACGGGTAGTAAATTTACGGCTACGCCCATATTAATAAGTGCTTGTACTACCAAGCTAAATGCTAGTCCAATAGATAGCAGAGCAGCAAGCGAATTTTCTGTTTTGAGCACTATTCTGAATGCTCTATAGAGCAGCAACATATAGAGTAGTACTAATGCTAGCCCGCCAAAAATGGAACCATACTCTTCTATTATTATTGCGTAGATAAAATCTGCGAATGGAGACGGTAAAATATTTTTTTGTCTACTTTGGCCTGGACCTGTGCCTGTAAAACCTCCTCTAGCTACTGCTATCTTAGCCTGTCTGCTTTGAAAAGTTCCTCCATCATCAGAATCTGCCGAGAATGCTTCAATCCTAGATTTCATAGTGCCTAGTCTACCAAAGGTAACTTCAGACTTCATGACGTAAGTAAATAGTCCGCCCAAAACAAAAACACCAATTCCTACTAATAAGCCTATTTGCTTTAACGGGATTCTACCCAAGAAAAGTACTAGCATACTAGTAAGAAACAATACTGCTGAGGTAGATAAATCTTCTGGGAATATGAGCAGACAAACAAAAAGTATTACACCTAAAACCGGAAGTAACGTCTTTTTAAAATCGTGTACTTCTCCTTGCCGCTTTGCCATAAATCTGGCCACATATACTACCAGTGCGAGCTTGGCAAAATCTGAACTTTGTACTGTTAGGCCTAGTCCCGGTATAGAAATCCATCGAGTGGCCTCATTTATAGTTACCCCAAAGAATAGAGTGTAAATGAGTAACGGAACTGCGAAGTAGAGCATCAGCTGCCCTATTCTTGAGAAATATTGAATATTGATGAGATGCGTAAGCCACATTGCGAACAAACCAAAAATCAACAATATGCTATGTTTAATAAGATACATCTCTGGACTAGTACCTTTACTATACGCCAAAGAGCCCATAGAAGAGTATACTGCCAATACGCCATATATTGATAGCACAAACACCACCATCCAAATGACTGGGTCACCTTTTAGATATTTCCCAAAGAACTCTTTCACAGACTTCTAACAGCTCTCTTGAATTGGTTTCCTCTGTCGGCATAGTTTTCAAACAAATCAAAACTCGCACAAGCAGGAGATAGTAATACAGTCTCCCCTTTTTCTCCAAGTCCGTACGCTATATCTACAGCTTCTTGAGCAGAGCCTGCATTTATCATCATATCTACATCCTTACGAAATGCTTGGTGTAGTTTCATATTGTTTTTACCTAGACATACTATTATTCTCACTTTAGATCTCACTAAAGGACTAAGTGACTCATAGTCATTCCCTTTGTCTACACCTCCAGCTATCCAGATTATTGGATCTTCTACACTTTCTAGTGCATACCAAGCTGCGTTTACGTTGGTCGCCTTGCTATCGTTTATGAAGTTAATGCCCTTCACCTTACCAACATACTCTAGGCGATGCTCTACGTTTTTAAAATCTGATAAACTTTCTCGGATCGTTTCTTTTCTGATAAGTAAAGAATTGGCGATGATAGAAGCCGCCATAGAATTGTACGTGTTGTGCTTTCCTGCGATAGTTAATTGTTCTACTGACATAATAAATTCTGTTTTTGGTTTGTTAAGTTTTATGTTGATTTGATTATCCTGCACCCAAGCTCCTTGCTCCAAAGGCCCACCATCGTAGGTAAAAGGAATAAGCTCGGCTTCTGTAGCGTGATGCTTTAATTGATTTGTAATAGTCTTGTCGTCAGCACAATAAATGAATCTCTGTCCTGGCTTTTGATTTTGATTTATCTTAAACTTAGAATCTATGTACCCCTGTAATGAGTCATATCTGTCTAAGTGATCTGGAGTAATATTAAGCAAAACTGCATAGTCTAAGGCGACTGTATGCATGCCATCTAGCTGAAAACTACTAATTTCTAAAACATAGTATTCCTTATCATCTAATGCTACTTGCTTCGCAAAACTGATTCCCACGTTGCCAGCCATCCCCACATTAAGTCCTGCTTTCTCTAGCAGATGGTAGGTGAGCATAGTTGTGGTAGTTTTACCATTAGTACCCGTGATACCTATAAGCGTAGCATTAGTATATGCCGCAGCAAATTCTATTTCGCCTATCACAGATATACCTGCCGCTAGAGCCTTAGTAACTATAGATACTGTATCGGCTATGCCGGGACTTTTTATTACTTTTTCTGATGAAAGAATCTTGACTTCGTTGTGTCCTCCTTCTTCGTATTTAATTCCATATATATTTAACTCAGCTTTATACTGAGGCTTGATAGTCCCGTAGTCGCTCACCCATACATCATACCCTTGTTTCTGGGCAAGTATGGCCGCTCCTACACCGCTTTCGCCGGCACCTAATATGGATATTAATTTACTCAATCCTTATCTCAGCTTAAAAGTGGCAATGGTGAAAATGGCTAGCATAATGCCAACTATCCAAAACCTAGTGACGATTTTCGGCTCAGCGTATCCTAGTTTTTGATAATGATGATGAAGAGGCGACATCCTGAATATTCGTCTTCCTTCACCGTATTTCTTTTTGGAATACTTGAAGTAACTTACCTGCATCATGACACTTAGATTTTCTACTAAAAATATTCCACAGAGTATAGGTAAGACAAGCTCTTTGCGTATCATAAGTGCTAACACGGCTATGATACCACCCAAGGCAAGACTACCTGTATCTCCCATAAATACCTGAGCAGGAAAGCTATTGTACCATAAGAAGCCAATACAAGCTCCAGCAAATGCCGCAGCAAATATTACCAGCTCGCCCTGATAAGGAATAAACATGACATTGAGGTAATCGGAAAAAATAAGGTTTCCACTTATAAAAGCTAGTATAGCTAATGTAATTCCAATAATAGCAGAACTGCCCGCAGCTAATCCATCAATACCATCCGTAAGATTGGCTCCATTACTCACCGCCGTAATTACAACTACAGCCACAAGCATCAGTACTACCCAAGACCACTTATTGGCACCTTCATCATCCATCCAAAAGAGTAGTTTAGAATAATCAATCTCGTGAGTTTTCATAAACGGAAGCGTAGTAGTAGTGCTTTTCACATCTTTGAAGTACATCAATTGTCCGTTGATATTTTTCACCTCTGCACCTTCGGGAGCTTCCTGTACAGTCGCTACCTTATACTGCTCTCGTACTACTACATTATCATTAAAATGGAGTACTAGGGCTACTATGACTCCTAGGCCTACTTGACCCACTACTTTAAATCTACCGGCTAGCCCTCTTTTGTCTTTCTTATACACTTTTATATAATCATCTATAAAACCTATTAGACCCAGCCAAATCGTACTAAAAATCATTAATAGGATGTACACGTTATTAAGCTTTGCAAAAAGCAGAGTAGGGATAAGAATAGCTGCTAAAATGATCAGTCCCCCCATAGTTGGAGTGCCTCTTTTAGCCTCTTCTCCCGAAAGCCCCAAAGTTCTTATAGTCTCTGCTGCTTGCATACCTCGCAACTTCTCTATCAAGCTTTTACCAAAAACTAAAGAGATAAGGAGCGAGAGAATAACCGCCATAGATGCTCTGAACGAGATGTACTGAAATACACCAGCTCCTGGCATATTATACGTATTTTGCAGATAATCGAATAAGTGATATAGCATTAGTCTTTTATTATTTTTAGGTTTTTGGTAAGAATCTCTTTATCATCAAAGGGATGACGGACTCCGTTTATCTCTTGGTACGTCTCATGACCTTTACCTGCTACTAGAATCACATCTCCAGTTTTACTCAGGCTAATTGCTGTTTTTATTGCTTCTTCTCTATTTGTGATTTTGAGTACTTTTTTATAGTTCTGAGGTTCTACACCTAACATCATTTCTTCTATGATAGCATCTGCATCTTCAGATCTTGGGTTATCAGAGGTAAGAATGACTCTATCACTAGCTTGGCACGCTATACGAGCCATTACAGGTCTTTTTTCTCTATCTCTATCTCCCCCGCACCCTACTACTGTAATGAATTGTTCATTTTTAGTGCGAATAGCATTGATGGTATCTACAACATTCTGCAGTGCATCTGGTGTATGAGCGTAGTCTACTATAGCAGTTATCCCAGCTTCCTTTATGTTTTGGAATCTCCCATCTACACTATTGATAGCACTAAGAGCAGTGACTATTTCTAAATGATCCTTACCTAGTAGAAAGGCAACAGAATAAACTGCAAGTACATTGTATGCATTGAAATTACCCACTAGCCTAAGCCACACATCAGATTCCCTGATATTAAGTAGCATTCCGTCAAAATCACTCTCTATTACCTTAGTTTTAAAATCAGAAACCGACTTTAAGCTGTAGGTATACTTGGTAGCTTTGGTATTTTGTACCATAGTAGCTCCATTTTTGTCATCTTTATTTACTAGAGCAAACGCATCTGAACTTAATCCATCAAAAAGTCTTTTTTTCGTGTATAGATATTCTCTAAAATCAGTATGGTAGTCTAAGTGGTCATGAGTGATATTGGTAAATACGGCTCCATCAAATTCTAGTCCTGCTGTTCTGTTTTGGTGCAGTGCGTGTGAGCTCACTTCCATAAAAGCGTATTCACATCCTGCATTGACCATCTCTGCAAGCAATTCATTTATACGCACACTATTAGGCGTGGTATGTGTAGATACCGTATCTACTCCATTTATACTATACTTTATGGTAGACAGCAAACCGCTTTTATGCCCCAAATTCATAAAACATTGGTAAAGCATAGTCGCTATCGAAGTTTTACCATTGGTACCTGTAACACCAACTAGTCGTATGTTTCTACTCGGATTTTCGTAATACTCAGATGATAAAATTCCAAGAGCTTCTGCAGCATTATTTACTATTAAGTAGGTAACTCACTCTTTTTGAGCAGTAATCTCTTCGCATAGTATTACCGTAGCTCCTAACTCTATTGCCTTATCTATATATAGATGTCCATCTGTAGTAGCACCTCTAGTAGCAGAAAAAAGATAGTTCTCTTTTACTGCACGAGAATCTAAAGTAATTCCCGCTATGTTTACCTCTATACTACCAAGAATAGTTATTGGCTTAATGGCTATTAATATGTCGCTTAATAATCTCAATTTAGTCGTACGTAAACGTGTTGATTTTTAGTAACTATAGACCCAGCCGCCGGACTCTGCTGAACTACTCTACCGTACCCAGACATTTTAGCTTTCAAGCCGTACCTTTCTAGTAAGTAGATGGCATCTTTAGCTCCTAATCCTATTACGTTGGGCATTTTGTCATCTTCTATATTCAGCCCCTTCGCCTTACCCGTTTCAGTATTGATAGCTATTACTTCATTGTTTACTTCTTCGGTTAGCTTTACGTTTAGAGCACTGTTAAGCACTTTGAAATCTGAGTAATAACCCGAGGTGTACTTTGGAAAACGAATAGCCGTGTTATCCACCTTTTCCTTAACACTTATGGTGAATATTTTCTCTGCTACCTCTACAAATACTGGAGCGGCCACAGTGCTAGCATAGAACTGCCCATTGCTCGGTTGATTTATCATTACAAACACACTATAAACAGGCTCATCTGCAGGAAAATGGCCAACGAAACTCGCATTGTAAATCTTAGATTTTTGATATTGGCCTCTGGTTGCTATTTGAGCAGTACCCGTTTTACCTCCCATAGAAACTACACTACTTATAACTCCGCTAGCAGAACCGCTTAAAAATACTTCTGCAGTAAGCTCTTTTATTTTTGCCGAGGTTTCCTTAGAGCAGACCTTCTTAGACTCTACTCGCTCATTATTATCTTTTACTACTAAACCTGCATCAGTTACTTCATTTACCAAGCGAGGCTTTATCATATTACCATTATTAATAATACCATTATATGCTGTGAGCAATTGCAATGCAGTATGCTGATTTTCGTACCCGATGGCTAACCAAGGAAGTGTAAGTTGAGACCAAGTACTACTCTCAGGATGATTCAAGAATGGCTCTGCATCGCCCAAAATTTCTATTCCTGTAGTCTTGTCAAGATCTAGCTTACGTAGATGTGAGATATACTTACTTGGATTTTGAGCATAATTATCAAAAATAATAGACGAAAAGGCGACATTACTAGAGCGAGCAAATGCTTGTTTAAAGCTCATTTTCTTAAATCTACCCTTATCAGAATCTAGCATAGTCTTTCCGAAATAATCTCTTTCCCCATCCATTATATCCATACTATCTTTAGGATTAATAATCCCATCTTCGAAGGCAGCCATAGCTGAAAACACCTTCCAAACACTACCAGGCTCATAACTCTCACCTATAGCATAGTTATACAACTCCTTATAAACGCCAAGTTCTGTCTTCTTAAGATTTGCAATAGCTTTAATTTTACCCGTAGCTACTTCCATCACCACTAAAGATCCGTGATGTGCATTATGCTTTATGAGTGCTTTTTCTAAAGACCGCTGAGCTATCTCCTGAAAATCTATATTGATGGTAGTGTGCACATCTCTGCCATTTTGCGGCTCTATGAGATTTTCGTCGTTTAATGGCCTGTTGCCACCAGATATACGCTGCACTAATCGCTCACCTTTCACACCTCCTAGATCAAGATCATAACTTCTCTCAAGTCCCACTCCTTGATTTTGCTTATCGTGATACCAACCTATCGTTCTAAGGGCAAGTTCCCCAGCCGGCTTAACACGTTTAGTGTTTAGCATTGGCAAAAAGCCTCCTTTATACCTGCCTTTTCTAAAAATAGGCATTTCTGCCAAAGCTTTTTGCTGATGATAATCTACCTTTCTTCTTATAAGCGTATATCTATTATTATCTCTTCTAGCAGTTTTGAGCATAGAACTGTAGTAGGATGCAGAATGCTCAGGAAATAATTTAGAAAGCTCAATTGACAACTCACTCACAAACACTCGGAATGTGTCTTTACTTACCACAGTGGCATCCCATCTTATTTCATAAATAGGCATAGAGGTAGATAGCAAGCTCCCGTTATCTGAATATATATTGCCACGAGCAGGAGAAATATTCTGTTTTCGAATAGTAGTGCTGTCAGACATAGCAAGCCACTTCTCACCTTCTACTATCTGTATAGTAAACATCTTAAAAGAAACCACAATGGCAAAAAGTACTACAGCACTCATACCAAAGACCACACGCCACATTATACCTTTTTTGATATTAGTCATTATTAATGCGAATTACTTTGACAGCTCTATTAGGTTCTTTTATACCTCTAATAGAAAGTCGAGCCTCTAGATTAGCTCGCGATCTATTTTTCATAATATCAGATTTGAGGGTAATATTTTCAGCACGCAACTCTACCAGATCTCTCTTTGTAGATTCTATCTCTCGCACTATATTATCTGTACGATGTGTAAGATAGATATACAGTAGAGCTAAGGCAAACAAGAAACCCAGATAGTAAACCCACTCAGTAGTGAGTGTAAAATCTTTAGTTGAGATAGCTTTTTTATCTTGTGCCATTAGATTTTCTCTGCTATGCGTAATTTGGCACTACGGGCTCTGGTATTAACAAGCACTTCTTCTGCAGAAGCCACCACAGGCTTTTTATTAATCGCCTTATATACCTGAGGCAGATTACCAAAGGGATCCGTCACACGCTCTCCCGCTACATTCCCTGTTTGAATAAGATTTTTCACCAACCTATCTTCGAGCGAGTGGTAAGACATTACCACCAAACGGCCTTCCGGCTTAAGCAAATTAGTAGCTTGCTCTAGCATCTGCTCTAGGGTAGACATTTCTGCATTCACCTCTATACGCACAGCTTGATATACTTTAGCTAAAGTTTTATTTCTTGTTTTATCGTTTAAAAAGCGATCTAAAGCTGCCGACAAATCTTCAGTAGTCTCTATACTTTTTACAGTACGATAATCAATTATGGCATTAGCCATTGGCGAAGCCTTATCTAGCTCACCATAACTACGTAACACTTTTGCTAGTCGAGGCTGCTCATATGTATTCAGAATACTCTTAGCAGAAATCTCAGCATCCGTATTCATTCGCATATCTAACTCTGCCTCACCAAAACGAAATGAGAACCCTCTATCTTTAGCATCTAAATGATGAGAGCTAACACCCAAATCTGCCAAGAGGCCATCTATCTTACCCACATTATAGTAAGAGCAAAAGTTTTCTAAGTATCTAAAATTTGCTTCGCAAAAATGTAGTCGAGGATCATCTATTCTATTTTTCACTGCTTCTGCATCTTGGTCAAAAACCAGCAGCGTACCTTCTTTTCCTAACCTATCTAGAATAGCACGTGCATGACCTCCTCCACCATAAGTGACATCTACATAGGTTCCACTAGGATTTATTTTCAATCCGTCCATACACTCTTGGAGCATAACAGGCACGTGATAATTACTCATCATCACCTCCATCTCCTAGAGAACCCCCCATCACTTCTTCAGCCAAGTCTGCAAAGCCATCAGCATCTACATCCATCATATTCTCGTACAGGTGCTTGCTCCAAATTTCTATTCTATTACCATATGCATAAAAGACTGCCTCGTTTTTAATCTCGGCATACTCACACAGTTTTTTAGGAACCAGCATACGAGATGAGTTGTCTAACTGTATCTCAGTAGCTCCATTACTAAACTGACGAATAAACATACGGTGTTTCTTGTTAAAATGATTGAGAGAACCCAAACCATTCAACTCCTCGTCCCAATCTTTTCTGGTATAGAGTGTTAGGCACTTCTCAAAACCGCGATTCACCACTAGTTTACCTACAGCATCCTTAGGAAGCTGCTTTTTGAGACCCGCTGGCAACACCACACGACCCTTGTCGTCTAGCTTGACTTCGAATTCTCCTATGTAAAGTGGTTTTGACACGGCTGTAATTATTTCTTGATGTCAAAAGTAAAACGAATTCTCCCACTTTCTCCCACTTTCTCCCACTTTTTGACATAAGTATTCCACAAGCTATGTTATTTGCTTGATTACCAATGAAATAATAAGTGGCACAAAATCCATAATATTTTAATAATTAGCGTTTATGGACGGATAAAAAGGGGTGGTTTGTAAGATTAAGGGAGAAAGTGGGTGATTTTGGGGGATTTCCCCTATTTATGTATTCAAAGGATTTGCAGCAAATGACAAAAGGGAATAAATCAGGTTTCTCAAATTATAAGACCTTTCTTTTTTTTTCACCAAAAGATAGAGCCCCTAGATCGTAGTCACTTCGTGTGAAAAAAGAATCCTACGAAAAATCAATCACGTATCTTTGTAGCAGTATATGCCGCAAGAACAAAAGCCAAAACCAAGTCCTACCGAAGCCAAGAGCAAGTTGCACAGTCGAAACAGACACAAGCAGAGGTATAATTTCAAGCTGTTGATAGAAGAGAATCCTGCATTAAAAAAATATGTAGCTGTAAATAAGCATGGTTCAGAAACCATTGATTTCTTTAACGCAGAAGCAGTAAAGCTTCTTAATCAAGCATTACTCAAAAAAGACTACGGCATAGATCACTGGGATATACCACAAGACTACTTATGCCCACCCATTCCTGGCAGAGCAGACTACATACACCACATAGCAGACCTACTGGGAAGTGATGATGATGACCAGATACCAAGAGGACCACGGGTAAAAGCTCTAGACATTGGTACGGGAGCAAATTGTATTTACCCAATAATAGGCACTGTAGAATACGACTGGAACTTTGCTGCGGCAGACATCAATCCTAAAAGCATTCAAATAGCTACGGCTATTACAAAGGCAAACAAGCTAGGTATAGATGTACGGCTACAACCCAATCCTTCCAATATTTTTAAAGGAATCATTAGCCCGGATGAGCACTTTGACATTACGACGTGCAACCCACCTTTTCATGCAAGTGCAGAAGAGGCAGTAAGTGCTAATATGCGAAAAGTGAAAAGTCTAACCAAAGGAAAAGCTACAGATAGCCAAGGCAATAAGCCTACAAAGGCTGTGAGTTTTGGTGGTCAGCATACCGAGCTTTGGTGCATAGGCGGGGAGCTCCGCTTTGTACGTGATATGATAAAAGAAAGTGCCCTTTTCAAAAAGAACGTACTCTGGTTTAGTACTTTGGTAAGCAAACAAGGCAACTTAAAAGATATCTACGAAGCTCTACGAGCAGTCAATGCTCAACAAGTAAAAACTATAGATATGGGACAAGGAAACAAGAGTAGTCGCATAGTAGCTTGGTCCTATCATACAGCTAACAGAAGAAAGCTGTGGAGACAGGAAAACAGAAATAGCTAACAGATAAAACAGCATTTGTTTCCTTCGCGGCTTGTTAGACGTTCGAAACATATTATTAAATGAGCTATCTTCAAGATTAGTTTAGCGTGTTACTCGGTTTTACGCCTTGACTTTACGATTTTATTAGTTGCTCTAATCCGTACTTTATTGGCCTCACTTCGCCTTAGACACAAAGCTTATAAGTAAACCCCTCTTAACTCACCTCGCCTAAATTTCGACTTTATATTATCCGCCTAACAACTCCTTCCGATATCTATCAGTAAAGGATAACCATAAAAACTTTCGAGTAACCACTAAAAAAAAGCGAGCTTCACAGCTCGCCTTTCATTTATTCATTGACAACTAAAGTACATTCACCCTTTGACTAAGCACAGGATGACACCATTTAACCTACATCCTGATTTGAGTCGTTGGCAGGTTTGTCGTCTCTATTTCGATTATCTGGACGGTCGTTTCGATTATCTCTACGTTCTCCCCCACGATTGTCTCTTCCGCCACCTCGGTTATCTCTACCTCCGCCACGTCTATCATCTCTGCCACCTCTACGGTCGCCGTCACGATTTTCTCTCGGCGGACGCTCTACATATCCTTCTGGTTTCTCAGTAAGAACTTTCATAGATAGCTTAAGCTTACCGCTTCTCTCGTCTACAGCTAGTAACTTTACAGTCACTTCTTGCCCTTCAGAAAGTGGAGCTTTGTCCATAGTTTCTATGCGTTCCCAAGAAATCTCAGAAATATGAAGTAGCCCTTCTTTACCTGGAAGTATCTCTACAAATGCACCGAAGTCCATTATCTTAGTGATTTTACCTGTGTATTCAGTTCCTGGCTCAGGATCAGTAATGATACCTGTTATCCATTCTCTAGCTGCCTCTATCGGGCCACTACCTATACCTGATATCTCAACACGTCCAGTATCTCCAACTTCTTCAATAGTAATAATAGCCCCTGTCTCTGCTTGGATTTGTTGTATAACTTTACCTCCAGAACCGATACAAGCACCAATTTTATCTTTAGGTATAATCATCACCTCTATTTGTGGTGCGTGATCTTTAAGACCTACATTTGGTTTAGAGATAGTTTTCTCCATCTCAGCAAGTATGTGCATTCTACCTTCTTTAGCTTGAAGCAATGCTTCTTCTAATACATCGTAAGAAAGACCTTCTACTTTCATATCCATCTGACAAGCGTAGATACCATCTGCATTACCTACTACCTTAAAGTCCATATCTCCTAGATGATCCTCATCTCCTAAGATATCTGAAAGAATAGCGTAACGACCTTCTTTGTCTGCTACCATTCCCATAGCGATACCAGAGGCACCGGCTTTCACTTGGATTCCTGCATCCATCATAGCCATACTAGCAGCACATACTGTAGCCATAGAGCTACTTCCATTACTTTCTAATATGTCAGAAACGATACGTAGTGTATATGGAAAATCGTCTGGAATCATTCGCTTGATACCTCTTTCTGCTAATGCACCGTGACCTATTTCTCTTCTACCTGGACCTCTATTAGGTCTAGCTTCTCCTACAGAGAAAGAAGGGAAATTATAGTGTAGCATTAACTTGCTAAATGATTTAGCTTGATAGTTGTCTATCATCTGCTGGTCTAGTTTAGAACCCAATGTTACAGATGTAAGTGACTGAGTTTCTCCTCTAGTGAACAAAGCAGAACCGTGAACTGAAGGTAGGTAATCTACCTCAGACCAGATTTGTCTTACCTCATTAAGTGCTCTACCGTCAAGTCTTTGCTTCAGGTCGAGCATCATATTACGAACAGCTTCTTTTTTAGACTTAGCTAGGTATCTTTTTACCATAGTCATAGTCTCACCATCTGTATCTTGTGGCAGTGAATCTATGTACTCTTTATTGATAGCAGAGAATTTAGTAGCACGTTCATCCTTTTCAGAAGGAACTTTAGCTGCATCATAAAAGTGCTGATATGTAGCCTCCTTTACAGTAGCAGCTAATTCTTCAGAATTAGTTTCGTGGCTGTACTCACGCGGTGCTTTTCTGCCACCCATTTGGTCGCAAAGAGCAAGCTGTGCCGCACAATCTTTTTTGATGTATGTATGAGCAAACTTTAATGCCTCTACCATTTCTTTTTCAGATACTCCGTTCATTTCACCTTCCACCATATTGATGTCAGCTGCTGTACCAGCTACTAAAAGGTCCACGTCAGAATTTTCCATTTCAGTAGCAGTTGGGTTAATAACCCACTCGCCATTTATTCTACCTACTCTAGGAGCAGAGATAGGACCTTCGAAAGGGATATCTGTTATAGTCAAGGCTGCAGAAGCTGCAAGTGCTACAAGTGAATCTGGCAATACCTCTGCATCTGCAGATAAAAGCTGAATCATAACTTGCGTCTCTGAGTGATAATCACTTGGGAAAAGTGGACGAAGTGTTCTGTCTACGATTCTACATACAAGTATTTCTGAGTTAGAAAGACGACCTTCTCTACGAAGGAAACCTCCAGGGATACGGCCACCAGCTGCAAATTTTTCTTGGTAATCTACCGACATGGGCAGAAAATCTACGCCATCTCTTGCGTCTTTGTTTGATACTACAGTGGCTAGGAGTTTTAGTCTGCCTTGAGAAAGCACTACAGCACCGTGTGCTTGTCTTGCTAATTTCCCTGTTTCTAGTGTGACATCTTTGCCATCACCGTAGGATAATGTTTGTGTAAATACGTTCATAATTGTTGCGGTTCTTCCGCCAATGTTTAAAAAAATGTTTCATCGCAGACCCAATGCCTACGAGGTTTTTATTTTTTGCTCTACATTGTTGAAATTAAAAGCTATCTAGATATTACGACCTACATGCTAGTAATTATTCGACTATCGAAAACAAAAAGTGTATATGCACAAAAACACTAGCGTTAGCTAATGCATTTTTGTACAAGCTAGTTTCTCAACTACACGAACGGGACTTTTTCCAGAAAGAGTTTTGCTAGCGTAATGCCAGCATAGGCTTATTACTTTCTGATGCCTAACTGCTTGATAAGCTCACGGTAGTGAACAATATCTTTCTTAGCAATATATTTTAGGAAAGATCTTCTCTTACCTACTAGTTTTACCAATGTAAGTTCTGTAGAAAAATCTTTTTTGTTCTTTT
>JBDNFQ010000007.1:0-27564 GCA_041689715.1 Bacteroidia bacterium | reverse complement strand
TAAGAGCATTTATAAGAGAGCTCTTACCTACATTACTTCTGCCTATGAAAGCGAATTGGGGTGTAGTAGAATCGGTAATCTGCTCTACATGGCTGTAGCTTCTAATGAATTTGGCTTTGGTGAAAATCACGCTGCAAAGGTTGGAGTAAAGTTGAAGTAAAAATTCAAGTCTAAATCTAAGTTTAAGATAAACTTAATTATTCTTTGAATGAGTTATTCTATTATTCAACTATTCTATTATTAGCTCCTTACCAAGCAGAAGGCTCTAAGAAAGAGCAAGTGCAGAGGTAAAAAACTAGTGCTAGCGAAAAACACTAAAAGTCTGAGCGAAGTAGTGCCGCTTTCCAAAGACATCTACAAGTGTTCCATTCAGAAGGTATACTCCGTCTATAAGATTGATAGTGGAGTTGAGGTCACTCAATTCATTTATCTCCATTATCTTTTCGCCCCAACGTGTAGAAATAGTAAGCTGTATACTTTTTAGGTATTTGGTATTGAAATTTAATACATCATTTAGTCCATCATTGTTTGGCGTGATGGCTGTAGGAATGAAAAATCCAGCAAAAGGAAATACTCGATGTATTTTGGAAGTAGTGTCGCTACATAATCCTTCATTCTGTACTATAAGTTGTACCGTGTATGAACCTGTGTCTGCATAGTTATATGAAGTGATGAATCCCGGATTTAATACTCTCTGAGTACCATCGCCAAAATAGAGGGTTGCTGAGGTATGATCTAAACTCATATCCATAAAGTCATATTGTATGAGGTTGTTCTTGCTATTTTTAAAGAGAATATCGAAGTCGGCAATGGGCCTTTTTAGCACATTGGCTTGCTTTATTGCCGTGTCTGCACATGCAAAGCGATTCTCTACACGTAGCAGATAGTTGTAGGTTCCCGCGGATTGGTTTAGTCTTAGATTTACCTGTTCATTGTTAAGCGGTGCATTGGTAGAGTATAGTTCGTTACCGTTTACGAGTAGCGTAGCATTGCTCAATGCGATAGTGCTTTGCCAGCTAAGAGATACAAGCGTAGTATCCCCTTCACATATAGGATCTACAGCAAGTTTTACCGTGGGTATATCATACGTATGTACCCAAACAGTTGCGGTGTCTATACACGATGTTCGGTGGTTTCTAATCTCTACAGTGAGTTGGTCACTACCCACATTTTGTATTTTGTTTAGGGTGATACTAGCTACAGTCGAAGAGTAAACAGAAGCGGGGTCTGCTACATTATTCCACCAAGAGAGTATAGAGAAAGAGTCTTTAGCCGATGTATTAAATCTAATCTCGGTAGGCTGCAAATTAATGCAATTCTGTATGGTGTCTGCTAGTGGTGTTATACTTGGATTTTGATAAACAGTAATGTTACTGGTATCCCATGCAGTACATCCAAATTTGCTTGTAGCCTTAGTTGCTACTATGTATTCTCCAAAGGAGTTTTCTTTTAAAGTAAAGCTATGCTCATTACGCATAGCATCAAGGGGTGTACTTAACACTCTGTTTTGATTCACAAACCAATCTAAAGATGCACTGTCTACTTGTGCTACTATGGCGGTGCGTTGTAAGGAGTCCCCAGAGCATATTCCTGTATCAGCGGCAAGCGTGACAGTGGGGTTGGGATATACTTCTACTCTCTTATAACTGGTGTCTCGGCAACCTAGCTCTGTAATAGTGTGTATCTCTATAGTATCTATACGCTCATTCTGGGTATAGAGAGTAAAGCCAACACTATCTATACCACCAAAGCGAAGACCATCATACAGAACCGAGATATACGATATGCTATCTAGATTAGAACCTATAGACTTGGCATAAAAAGTGCCTATTTCGTTTACGCAGAATAGACTATCTATAGCAAGTGCTAGTGTAGGTTTAGGTAGTACTCTATACGTAAAAGTGTCTAGTGATAAGCACCCGTGTGTAGATGAAGCGGTAAATGATATAGGAGTAGTTATGCTGCTTTCGGTTGGCAATTTGAGCTGCTCGTGAGTAGCTAGTGTGTCATAGCCACTGGTCCATTGAGCTACGGTAGTTACTATACTATCATTAGTTTGCAAAATGTATGAAGTAGACCCGAAGCAACTAAAAAAGGTGTCCAAAGATGCCAAAGTAGTAGTGTCTGCTCCTTTTATCTGGAGGTAACTAGCCGTAGGATTAGGATAAAAAGGGATGACTATAGTAGTATCCAGGGTGGTAGTACACGCCACATGACTAGCACTAGGAGCATATCCTATGAGTGTGTATACTATACGAATAGAGTCTGCTGAGGTAAAAGTGCGACTGGTAGTAAGAGTGTGTGTGTCTGATGATGCGTAGGACAAACTATCTGTGCCTAGTGTGTCCCATTGCACTAGGGCATACTGGCTATGAGATATAGAATCTGTGATAGTCACTGTAGCCTCCTTGCAACTAGTATCTATAGTAATCTGAAAATCAAAACTACGAGGAGCTACAGATACGGCAAGTGAATCTTTGGTAGTACGGCCATAGCCGCAGTTATTGTACAGAGATTTTTGGGTTATCAGATATATTCCACTAGTGTCGTACCGGTGGAGGCTTTTGTGTCCATTGGCTATGGTGCTACTATCGTATACGGTACTATCTCCATCTCCCCAGTAGTAGGCTACTCGATGTAGATTATCACTTCCATAATATACTGCTAGTGCAGAGTCCCTGCATGAGCTAAAGGCTTCAAAACCAGAACGCTTATATGCTGAAGGACTAGTGCTCATTCGGTTGTTCACGTTGCCAGATAGAACATAAGTATTATAATGTTGCTTTGCCCGTCCATAGCTATTGGCATTGGTTATGGTATGTATGGCAGAGTCTTGCCATTCACCCCAGTAGATAATGCCGTCTGGGCCAGTAAACATACTGGCAAATTTAGAAGGACCAGGTTGAGGATAAGCCGTGGTGCTTAATTTGCTGGTCACTAGTTTGGCTGTCGAGGGTGGGTTAGCATGAAATCGATTTATCTGATAGATAAGCCTTACCATCTTGTAAGGATCTGTGCATATAGGAGAGTAGGCATAAGAAACATATACAAGCGAGTCGTTTTGAGAGAATGCTATCCCGTCTAGTACAGACTCATAAAAGCCACTGCACCAGTTATAGCTAGGTAACTGTGCCTTGGTAAGCAAGGGTTTATTATAGGTGACTGCTCCAGTAGATTTATTGAAGTCATATAGATTCAACACATTAGTGCCGTCGTCTTCTATTATGGCTATTTGTGTCCCATCATTGTTTGCCTTAACCTCGCTACGTATTGAGCCGAAATACTTTGTTTGTTGTGTGCCTTGCTTATAACTGTGTTTATAGTTTTGGAGGCCGTTATTGTTGATTCTAAAAGCCAGTATATTGGTGTTACTAGTGACAATGTTCCAAAAAGTATTCCCATTTCTTATTTTGTCCCATCCACTTGGCTTGTAGATATTCGAAATAGTATCTGAAAACCCCAAACAACTTATAGTGTCCCATATAGCACTGTCGTTAGCGACATGCCAACTCCCGTACGAATACGTGTAGTTATTCTTTATAATAGCAATAACCTTGTTGTTCTCAAAAGGAGAGGTAAATGTATTAAATAGGTAAGATGAAACACAGGTATCATTCAGTGTCTTAAGAAAGAAAGGATTTTTATGGTTAAGAACACTATCGTTGCGAAAATTAAATCTATTGAAACCTAATATATCTCCATTGCAATTTGTTATAGTATATGATGGATATCCTCCACCTACTGTTGAATATATTGTATCTATAGATAAAGAGTCATCTGTAAAATTGAATAAGAATTTAGACCCTACCCAAATTTTATCTTCTTGCTGTGCCGCAGCTGAGTAGCAAAAAGATAAAACTAGATATAGGTATAAAAAACGTTTCAAGGATATAATTTTATTGTTTGAGAACTTTGAGAGTTTCCATGCTATTGTCATTATATATACTGATGAAATAAACACCGGCAGGCCAAGAGTTGGTTTCTAAACTGATAGTCTCTGTTAAAGTAGCGTGTTCAGTCATTTTTTTGCCAAGTAGATTGTACACTATAATGTAAGACCCCTCATTGTCACCTAATTGTATGTTTAAATTGTCGCGAAAAGGATTGGGGAATACAGCAAGGCGAGTTTTCTCTATGGATTCTTCTATGCTCAGAGGATCTTTTTTATAAGCTAGCCATGATGGCTGACAATAGACACCGCTAACAGTAAGTAAGGCAGGGTCAGAAAATGGTTCCTTATTTAGGGTCGTTGTTGAATCGTAGTTATTATTCACTGTAGACGAGCCGTCTAAAGTGGGATTAGATATTGCATTAATAGGCTGTATAAGAGGGTTGCTATACGGACTAGCTGAGTAATATTTCATTTGATTCGTAATACCCCAAGCTATGTTCTCACTCCAGATAATATTCCAGTCTGAGCTATTAATAAATTCTATAGACGGGTCAAAGTCGCCAGGTAAAGAGTTAGTAGAGTTAGTGGGCATTACCCAGTCTGTTTTTATACCGCTACCTACTATGCCGTAGGTGCAGTCATATATTTTACTGCATGTTATGTCTATTTTCATAGGCGTAGTTGATGCATTAACAGTAGGGTCGGTATTGACTAGAGGATTCTCATCTGGGGCAATAATGATTCCGTACTTTTCTGAACCATTGCCAATATTATCAATTGTTACATTATCAAATCGTGAAGGTGAAGTCTGTGGGGTAAAGTCTTCATCAAGATACCATTGTATTCCTATTTTACTGGGGATTATTGTAGCTTGACTTATTAAAGCAGTAGGGCAATCTTTAAAATAAATACCGTAGTCAGAGTAGGGTTGTTTTAATGCCAGTATAAAATTATCATTAAAGTACGTACTGCCAAAGTGTAATGCTTTTATATAGAGGTTTTCACACCTTCGTGCATACACTCCATATTTGAAATTGTCTAAAATGTCGACTTATCCATTCGCTCCAAACTGGGTTTCCAATAATTCGATTGCTGTAACTTCATTAGGAGTGCCCAGTATATTGGCATCCCTTTGGTCAAAAGTGCAGTTGATCACTAAAGGTAAGTTAGAATTTTTTGCAAATATCATTGGCTTGTCAGTTTCTTTAAATGCGAGTATAGGTGCAGCATATGCATTGGTTATAGTTTTATCAGTTAGGCTTCTGAATTGGCAATTGTCTATCTCGTACTCTGAGTTCTCAGAGGCTATATGCACTCCGTTATCTTCGAATATCATGTAGGTTACTACCATCGGTGAAGCAGCATTTAAATTGGTTAATCCAACCTCGGCATCAAATATTTTATTGTCACCATAGCTACCTGAAAATTGAATGTGCCCACCGTCATTAATTATTCCTTGCCAGGTTTCACACGATCTAAAGACTGCTTTATCTATGGTGATAGTAGCACCATCGGTAACTACTATTCTAGAATTTGCTAGCATATCAAATTCGTGTGTAAACAGCACATTTACCGACGGTCCAGAAAGTAATAATGTGTTGCCAATTATTTGGTCGGCAATAGAGCCAGGAGAGCTTGTGTTTATTACTCCTCCACTTATATAGGTAGTTCCCATACATGTGTTTTGTGTGCCACAGACATATTGTATATTCTCATTGACAGATTCTGAGCCGCATGGTCCATCTATTGTAGCTAGGTACAGTCCCGGTCTATCTATATAGAACAGGTCATTCTGGTCTGAGTGAATATTTCCGTCTCTGGTCCATAGAATATTTGAATAATCATAATTACTACTTAGATTCATAAGAAGTCTTACATCTGGATAACAGCCAGGTACAATATTATGCCTAAGTAGAGTCCCAATCTTGGTGATAGTCACGGGTTGAAAGATTTCTGCAGCTATACTATTGCTTATACCTGGGTACCAAGGAAACGAAACATAGTAATGTCCCACATATAATGGTTGGTAAGTGAGACCACCTGTGTTTTCGAGTGTATTGGTTGTGGATGGGTCGTTGTCAGCATCATACCACCATTCAATTAATGTGGGTTGTGGTACGTTTTGCGTTGTGACTTTTAAACCAGTACAGTTAATTACTGCAACTAATCCTTCTTCCGCCTCAATTTGTGGAGGAGATTGAGCCATAGAGTTAATGCTGATTAGTGCTAAACAGTTGATAATTAGAGGTTTTAAATGGGGGGGGCGCTTAAATATATCATATTTTTTTCTTTTAGTGTGCTATAAAGATACACTTCTTAGTAGAATAGTTGCTTAAGAAATAAAAAAAGTGAAAATAGTTTTTAGTGAATACAGTATAACGGGGCCTTAAAATACTTACATCTGAAACTTTGACTTGCACATAATTGTTACCTTTGCAAAGCAATAGAAATGGGTACCAACGTAAAACCTTACCAAGCAGAAGGCTCTAAGAAAGAGCAAGTGCAGCAAATGTTTGATAACATAGCTCACAAGTATGATTTTTTGAATCGTTTTCTGTCTCTAGGTATAGACATAGGATGGCGAAAAAAAGCCGTAAAAATGCTCGCAGAGCATAAACCAAAACGCATATTAGATGTGGCTACAGGCACAGCAGATTTTGCTATCGCTACGCTCTCAATAAATCCTGAAGAGGTGATAGGCGTAGATATATCTGAAGGTATGCTAGAGGTAGGCCGCAAGAAGCTTGCAGATAAAGGTATAAAAAACATAAGGCTAGAAAGCGGAGATAGCGAAGATCTACAGTATGAGGATAATTCTTTTGATGCTGTGATAGTGGCTTTCGGTGTACGAAATTTCGAAAATTTAGAGAAAGGTCTTGCCGAAATCAACAGAGTGCTTCGCCCAGGTGGAGTGGCTATGATTTTAGAATTTTCTAAGCCTAAAGGTCTCTTTGGTTTCCTCTTTAATTTATATAACAAAACGTTCTTGCCGCTTTGGGGTAAGCTCTTTTCGGGCGATAGTGCGGCCTATACTTATTTACCAGAATCTGTGAAAGCTTTTCCCGAAGGAGATGAGTTTAAACAAATAATGAGTAAGGTGCAATACAATAACGTAGCAGATCGTCGTTTAACTTTTGGAGTATGCTCTATATACACAGGATTAAAATAACACTAACGTGCTTGCTGATAGGCTTAGGAATGGTTGCTAATGCACAGCAACTCAATCCGCTATACGATCGTAGACCTGTTCGTTTTGGGTTTGCCATCATGGGGAATACAGCTAAGCTAAAGTACACGGTAAAAGACAATAATCTGAACTACGATTCGCTCAAAGCGATAGAGTCGGTGTACTATCCAGGATTTGGTTTGGGTGGGTTGGTCAATTTTAGATTAGCAGAGCATTGGGATGTCAAAACCATGGTAAATATTCAATTTGCTCGCAGAGATATGAACTACCATTTTACACAAAAAGCCATAAATGAACCCAATACCAAGGTAGTGGAAATAGAAGCTACGTATATGGAGTTGCCTATTGCCTTTGAGTATAAAAGCAGAAGGCATAATAATTCTAGGTTTTATATACTAGGTGGTATAACCTATAGATTCGATTTTTCTAGTGATGAGCAAACCAATAGAAGTGATACTAAACCTATCGTTGCTCTATATCCCAATACATTTTCATATGATGTTGGTTTTGGCTTTGATTTTTACTACGAGTATTTTAAGTTTAGCCCAGAGTTGAAACTAAGCAATGGTCTGGGTAACCAATTGGTGCCAGATAATTTTATATATGCCAGTAGTTTAGGGCGAGTTTCTCCCAAATTATTACAGTTTAGCTTAATATTTCAATAGTGTTTTTCGATTTACAACACACCGAGAAAAATTCTCGGGCACGAGCAGGTCTTATATCTACAGACCACGGCGATATAACTACTCCTATTTTTATGCCCGTGGGCACACAGGGTTCTGTGAAATGTGTAGACCAAGAGATTCTAAAAAATAATGTGGATGCCAAAATAATTTTGGGTAATACGTATCACTTATTTCTTAGACCAGGTTTAGACATAATACACGGAGCAGGAGGGCTACACAAGTTTATAAACTGGGATAGACCTATGCTTACAGACAGCGGAGGCTATCAGGTGTACTCTATCTCAGACCAAAGAAAGATTACGGAAGAGGGGGTTATTTTCAGAAGTCACATAAACGGATCTAAAGTGCTTTTTACCCCAGAAAATGTAATGGATACGCAGCGTACCATTGGGGCAGATATTATAATGGCATTTGATGAGTGTACACCGTATCCTGCTACGAGGGAGTACGCCACTAATTCTATGCATACTACCCACAGATGGTTAGATAGATGTATTAAGCGATTTAGCGAAACGGAGCCTGTTTATGATCATAATCAGCATTTGTTCCCTATTATACAAGGGAGTGTTTTCGAAGACTTGAGGCTACAAAGTACAGAGTATTGCCTGAGTAAATATACCGATGGAATAGCCATAGGAGGTCTGTCTGTAGGTGAGCCGCACGAAGATATGTACCGTATCACAGACCAAATATGTAGTATAGTGCCAGCTAATAAAGCACGCTACCTTATGGGAGTGGGCACACCTAGTAATATACTGGAGTGCATCGCATTAGGTGTAGATATGTTTGACTGTGTAATGCCTACTCGAAATGCTCGTAATGCTATGCTTTTCACCAAGGATGGTACTATGAATATGCGTAACAAAAAGTGGGAAAATGATTACTCTGCAGTAGATGATGAACACACGCCACAGTATAGCAAGGCGTATTTAAAACACCTTTTTAAAGCAAAGGAATATTTAGCTGCTCAGATAGCTAGTGAGCATAATCTTAGGTTTTATATGTGGCTAGTGACAGAGGCTAGAGCACATATACTGGCAGATACTTTTGTAGAATGGAAAAACGAAATGGTAAAAAAACTAGATAAGAGATTATGATAGATGATATATATAATAGAGCTAAGCTGCTAAGTAAGACCTGCATTAAGATAGCACTAGTACTGCCCGCAGAAATCACCCTGTGTAATGTTATGCGTGGCCACTTGATAGAGAGGTCTACAGATATGGCCATAAAGGCAAAAGGACTTATGGTGACTCAAAATCCTGATTATTTTCTAAAGAAACTTGCAGAAGCTAAGGAGTCTTGCGACGGCTGCACATACTGGCTGGAGCTAATAAGTGAAGAGAACTATCTTGATTCTACTATCATTAATCCGATTTTAGAAGAAAGTATAACCATTTCTCATTTATTTGCCATGGCCATTAAGAAGATTAAACCAAGCTTTTAGGTTCTTAAAGGCGTTATCACAAAACCACGTGAAATTAACCAAGATTGATTTATATATCATCAAAAGATTCTTAGGAGCATTTATGCTTGCCTTGGGTCTGTTCACGGTTATTATTATAGTATTCGATCTTTCGGAAAAAATAGATGAGTTTATGGAGAATGAGGCTCCATTTACGGCAGTTATCTTCAATTACTATGTCAATTGGGTGCCGTTCTTGCTCAATTTATTTAGTCCTGTTTTTGTATTTATATCGGTAATTTTCTTTACCTCCAAGATGGCCCAAAATTCTGAGATAGTAGCCATACTTGCTAGTGGTGTATCGTATCGCAGACTGTTGCTTCCGTACGTTGTTGCATCTGTTTTCTTGGCATTGGTATCGTTTAGTTTATTTGCTTGGATTATACCTAGGGCAGATAAGGTGCGAGTGGTTTTCGAAAACGAGTACATACGAGATAGAAGTCACTACTCTGCTTCGCAGATAAAAACCCAGATATCGCCAGGAGTAATTCTGAGCATGGGTAATTTTAATTTTAGTGATAGTGCTGGTTTTAAGGTAAGTATAGAGGAAGTGAAAGAGGGTAGACTGGTCTCTAAGCTATATGCGGATAGGCTCAACTGGAACAAAGAAACCAAGACTTGGAAACTAAGTAAGTGGTGGACTAGAGAGTTTGTAGATGGCATGGAAATACTAAATAGAGGCAGTACCATGGACACTATGATAGCATTCAATCCTGAAGATTTTTTTAGAAAAAACGACGATGTGCAAATGTTTAATCTAAGCGAATTAGACGAGATGATAGAGTTAGAACAAATGAGAGGTACTGGAAATACATTCTTTTATACTACAGAAAAATACAAGAGATTTGGAATGCCATTTGCCATAATTATACTTACCATCATAGGAGTATCTGTATCATCTAAAAAATCGCGGGGAGGTATAGGTTTAAACTTGGGAGTGGGGTTACTTATTAGTTTTACTTTCCTTATTGTTTTCCAATTTTTTCTGGCCTATGGTTCTAGTGGTTCTTTACATCCAATACTAGCAGTTACTATTCCCAATCTCATATTTGGCGGAATAGCAGTAATAATGTACAGACTAGCCCAAAAATAGATGAGTGATTTAACAATAGAAGAAGGAGGATTTATCCTAATAGACAAACCACTACGTTGGACTAGTTTTGATGTAGTGAAGAAGTTGCGAAATATTTCTAGGATAAAAAAGATAGGTCATGCAGGTACACTAGATCCGCTAGCCACCGGTCTGCTCATCATTTGCTATGGTAAGTATACCAAAAAGATAGAAAGTTTTCAGGCACAAGGAAAGCGATATACCGGCACCTATGAGCTAGGTAAGACCACACCCTCTTTTGATTTAGAAACAGAAGTAGATCAAGAGTTTGGTACAGAGCATATTACACCTAGTCTAATAGAGGGCGTACTAAAGCAATTTAGAGGAGATATAGAGCAAGTGCCCCCGCAGCACTCTGCTGTACGAGTAAATGGCAGAAGAGCCTATGAGCACGCTCGAAAAGGAGATATTATAGAGCTTAAGAAAAGAGCAGTACATATTTCTGAGTTTAGTGTAAATACGGAAAACTTACCTACACTAGGTTTTGAAATAGCGTGTAGCAAGGGCACGTATATACGGTCCATTGCAAGAGACTTAGGGCAGGTTTTAGATAGCGGAGCGTATATGTCTTCACTCATCAGAACACATATAGGAGAATATAGCGTGCAGAATGCTGTAAATATGGAAGATATAAAAGACACAGAAGATTTTTTTAAACTTGCACAGCAATTACCTGCGTGAGAGTGATACATAACATAGACGAGTTTAAACCTACTAAGCCTATAGTGCTTACCCAGGGTACTTTTGATGGAGTTCATTTTGGGCACAAGAAGATTTTAAAGCACGTAGTAGAGCAAGCCGTACAAATGGGTGGAGAGAGTGTCTTACTTACCTTCTACCCGCACCCTAGGTTGGTGCTTTATCCGGATGATAATGAGCTTAAACTGCTAACTACCATAGAAGAAAAAGTGGAGTTAGTGGGAAATCTAGATATTGACTATCTTATTATACTGCCATTTACTAAAGAGCTTAGCAGACTTAAGTCCAGTGATTTTGTTAGAGACATTTTAGTAGCGAAACTGCACGTTAAGAAACTTATAATTGGCTATGATCATAGATTTGGCAGAAACAGAGAAGGAGGACTAGCCGAAATGAAGGCCTATGCAGAGGCGCATGATTTTGGTCTAGAAGAGATACCTGCACAAGACATAGACGAAAGCACAGTAAGTAGTACTAAGATAAGAAAAGCTCTGCTAGCAGGTCAAATAGAGGTGGCCAATGAGTATTTGGGAAAGCTGTATACCCTAAATGGCAAGGTAGAAGAAGGGATGCAAAGAGGTACTACTATTGGTTATCCTACTGCGAATGTGCGTGTTAATAGTAGCTACAAGCTGATACCTAAAAATGGTGTATATGCAGTGTGGGTATGTATTGGAGAAAACAGAATGCCTGGGATGTTAAATATCGGTTTCAACCCTACATTTGAAGACAAGAAATGGAGTATTGAGGTGCATATTTTCGATTTTAATGAAAATATCTATCACAAGGGAATATCTATTTCGTTAGTAGCATTTATACGTGAAGAGCAAACTTTTGAGGGCATAGAAGCTCTCAAAAACCAACTAAGCAAGGATGAGAAAGAGATTAGAGAATTATTTACGGATTAATTTATTGGTGATTATGGCTACGTGCTGTGGTTTTGCCATTGCACAAGACTCTGCTACTTTAGAAGTAGAGATAAAACCCATCAATAAGTATGATTTTGATATAAATCTAGTCCCTGCACAAACTATATATGGTACCAGTTGGGATTCGGGAAATGTAGATAGTCCTGCATATAATGCAGAGATGATGATGCGTGGCTACCTTATCGATTTAGTTCCAGATGACTGCAAGTATGCTCATCCTTTCAAAGGGGTGGTAAACTCCAAGTATGGCTGGAGAAAAAGCCGTTGGCATAAGGGTATAGATATAGATTTAGAGATAGGGGATCCTATTTATGCAGCGTTTGACGGAGTGGTGCGTATTCAACGCTACAATGCCGGGGGATACGGAAACTATGTGCTCATAAGGCACTACAATGGACTAGAGACAATCTATGGACATCTATCAGAAGCCATCGTGAGTCCAAATCAAACAATAATAGCAGGTCAGATTATTGGGTTTGGCGGTAGTACAGGCCACAGTACAGGGCCTCATTTGCATTTCGAAACTCGTTTAATGGGCCAAGCATTTGATCCTTCTCGCATTATAGATTTCAATACGTATATTATAAAACAGCGACAGGTTCATATTAATCATACATGGTTTCCTTATATAAAAGGCTCTAATACAAAAGCTAATACTAGACCTGCCACGGCAAAGAAATATTACAAAATTAGAAAAGGGGATACGCTATACAGTATTGCCAAAAGGAATGGGACGACTATAAATACGATATGTCGGCTCAATGGTATTTCTAGAAAAACTCTCTTGAGAATTGGTAGAAATTTAAGAGTGAAGTAACTTTAATTTTTAAATTTAAAAGTGCTTATAACGTGCAGTATGTCCTTATTTAAAAAGTCATAAATAGGCTGAATACTATCCCCTTCTGTTTTGCTATTGAAATAGAATGAGCCTCTGAAAAAGTGATTCTTTTTGTCTGTTAGGTAAAAGTTAAATGGCGTAGCTGTTTTACCTTCTAAGTCATATATCATACCATAATAACCTTGGATGGTATCTACTATTTCACTTTGTATTATGGCTACAGCTACTTGTGTGTGTGGTTTATAAACCATCTTGTATGCATCCTCCGTAAGACTGTCTAAATCTCTAGGGCTAGACATGGGAACATAACTCAGGTGCAGGGTAGCGTCAAAGGGGGTAAAACTTAAGTTATACCAGCAGTTTTGGGTGCTCGCGTCTACAGGTATGAGCTTACTGTATGTCGGTTGCTCAAAGGTGAATGGGCACTCTGTTTCTGCCACGGTATAGTTTTTAGGAGGATAAACTATTCTAGGATAAGCCTTAGGTTTAGGTATATAGCTAGTGCACCCAGCCATAAGAGCCACCGCTGCTTGCTAAAAGATCTAAGTTTATAATTCTTCATCTACTCCTTTATTGGTCAGCATAAGTTTTACGCGTTTTACGCGTCTGTTATCTGCTGACTCTATTATAAATGAAAGGTCGTGTAAGTTTATTTCCTCTCCTTTTGCCGGTATTTCTTCTGCTATCTCCATAAGCAAGCCTCCGAGTGTATCAGCATCGCCTTTTACTTTATCAAAGTGGTCTTGCGGAAGATGTAAAATTTTGCAGATGTCGTGCAAGGCAGTCCTACCCTCAAATATGTAAGTTAAATCATCCAGCTTTGAGTATGATAGCTCTTCTTCGTCAAATTCATCTTTTATCTCACCGAAGACTTCTTCTAAAATGTCTTCCATGGTTACAATGCCGCTAGTGCCTCCATACTCATCTACTACTATAGCCATATGAACACGTTTATCCTGAAACATTTGGAGCAGATCGTCTATCTTTTTATGCTCTGGTACATAAATGGCCGGCTTTATTAAATTTCGCCAGTTAAAGTTCGTTTTCTTATGAATGTGAGGGAGTAGGTCTTTGATATACAATACACCCCTTACTTGGTCAAAACTCTCTTCATATATTGGAATTCTACTAAAGTTCCAACCCAATATAGTTTTTAAAAGCTCTTGAGCGTCGGTTGTAATATCGATACAATTTACATCTGTACGCGGCTTCATAATTTGTTTCACACTTGTATTGCCAAAATTTATAAGGCCTTTAAGTATGTGCTTTTCTTCTATTTCTTTGTTTTCGTCTGCTATATCTATAGCCTGACTTATCTCCTCCATTGAGATATTATGCATTCTGTTTTTTAAATACTTATCGAAGATAGATGAACTGCCTGCAAGCAACCATACTATGGGTTTAAAAATCGTACCACACCATTTCAGAGGCCTGGCCATAAGTTTAACGATTTTTAGATTATTTTGGGTAGCATAAATCTTAGGAATAATCTCACCAAGTAAGACAAGTAAAAAAGTAATAAGAACTACTTGTATCGAGAAGTTAATTGCTTTTGCAGATAAATATATAGGGCCTAAATCTAGTGCTCTGACAGAGAAAATTTCTGCAAACAACCAACTGGAAAATATCACTATAAAAATATTGACGAGGTTATTCATCAACAATATAGTAGCTAGCAATCTTCTTGTTCCAGTTTTTCTGTCTGGCTCATTTATAAGGTCTAAAACTACCTTTGATCTGGGACTGTTCTCCTCATTGAGCTCTACCAAGTGAGATGGGCTAAGGCTAAAGAAAGCGTTCTCTGAACTGCTAAAAAGTGCAGACAGACCTAAAAACAATAGAATCACAATAAATCCTACTATTCCGATTAATATATGTGAGCTTACGTCTCCTTCATTTGTCACTTGTAGGAGGAAAAATAACTGTTGATAGGGTTCTGAGTCGCTGTTCAAATTGGTCTATTTAAAATGGTAAATCGTCGTCACCCTCACTAATGATGCTGTCTATCACAGTTTCATTGTGCTCTTCTACTTTTTTTGCAGGTTCAGGTTTTGAGGCAGAAGGCTGGTCGTCAGGATTTCCTCCTCCGTTTGCTTTGCCAAGCATATTCATAGTTGTCACTCGTATTTTAGTGGTATACCTTTTTATGCCATCTTTTTCCCATTCTTCGGTTTTTAGCTTACCCTCCACATATATCATTGAGCCTTTGGTTAAGTACTTCTCAGCTACCTTTGCGAGACCATCCCACATTTCCAATGTATGCCACTCTGTGTTTTCTACTTTTTCGCCATTTTTATCATTGTAACGTTCGCTTGTCGCAAGTGTCAATCTGGCTACTACTTTATTGGCATCTAGGTATTTTACCTCAGGGTCTTTGCCTAAATTACCGACTAATATTACCTTGTTTATCATGCTTTTTATTTCTGGTTCCAATAGTTTAAAGTAAGCACACTTGTGGGGTACTTTGTTCCTAATTGGTCTAATTCTATTTCAAATATATCGCTTTTTGAAAAAACGGGTTGGTTTTCTAGCTCAATTGTGTAAAATTTCGCAATTATTTTACGATGAGATAAGAGGTGTGTAGTCCCGTAATCGCTTATTCTAGTTAGCTTTTGGGGGGTATCTAGTTGGCTTAGAGCTGATAGCATAATATCATCATTGGATATAGCTTCTTCAATAAGGGGAAACTGATACATGTTCTTCCAAATACCAGATTCTCTTTTTTCAATGTACGTCTTATTTTGCCACATAAAATTAAAGTATGTATGGTGTACTTGCACCACTTTTAATTTACCTTGTTTTACTGGCAGTTGGTTTATGGTATTGTTTGCCAAAGCTAGGCATTTGCTGCTCAATACGCAAGATTGACAATTGGGACTCTTAGGTGTGCATTGCATTGCCCCAAATTCCATAATTGCCTGGTTCCAAACGTCTGGTTGGTGTACGTCAAAGATGGAAAGTACAGCATCTTCTATTTCCCTTTTTCCAGTTGGTCTGTCTACTGGTTTAGATATGTTATACAAGCGGCTGATTACTCGGAAAACATTGCCGTCTATTACAGGGTAGGCTTGCTTAAAACTAAAGCTGAGGATGGCAGCAGCAGTATATTCTCCTATTCCTTTTAGAGCGATAACCTCCTCGTATGTACTCGGAAATTTCCCATTGTACGTTTCTGTAATTACCTTGGCTGTATAATGCATATTTCTAGCCCGAGAGTAATAGCCTAAACCTTGCCAAAGAGATAGTATTTCGCTTTCATCTGCATCAGCCATATCTTCCACAGTAGGATATTGATCTATGAACTTAAGATAGTAAGGCGTACCCTGTTTCACTCTAGTCTGTTGAAGTATGACCTCAGATAGCCATATGAAATATGGATTAGTGGTATTACGCCAAGGTAGATCTCTCTGATTCTTTTTATACCAATCTATTACTAAGTTGCTGATGTTCAAAATTGTTTCAAAAAAAGGGACTACATGTTAATATGTTGCAAAAAAAAATTACATTTGTTAACTAAACTAAAAAACCAACATACAAATGACTAAAGCAGAAGTAGTTAACGAGATCTCAGAACGCACAGGCGTTGAAAAAGCAGTTGTTCAAGAAACTGTTGAGAGTTTTTTTAAAGTAGTAAAAGGCTCCTTGGTAAAAGGGGATAACGTTTACTTTAGAGGATTTGGCAGTTTCATAGTGCAAAGAAGAGCACAGAAAATAGCTAGAAACATTTCTAAAAACACTCAAATTACCATACCTGCTCATAATATCCCTAAATTTAAACCTGCTAAAACTTTCGTGGAGAAAGTTAAGAAAAATTAGGCTAAGGGACAGCTAATTACATCATTTGAAAAATAAAAAAGTTTTTTTTAACCTCTCCATTTTCTTAATGGGAGTTGCATTTGCGGCTGTACTTACCCAGATGGGATGTAACACTGCCACAAAAGAGGGTGCTCCACATTCAGGTTACGAAACACACGAAGAAGCTAAGCCACAGGTGCCTTCGGTGAGTGTGACCGACGCTCAACTTCCAGCTAACGCTGACTTAGATTCTGTAGTGAATGCTGCAGTAGCGAGTATAAAAGAAGGTAAAGCAAACGGTGACATGGGAATGGTGATGAATGAAGGAATAATGAAATTGCGTGCGGTCACTGAACGCAATGAGAATCACGAACAAGCTACTTATCAATTAGCTTTATTGTCATTAGAATCAGGACAATTAGAAAAAGCTGAAAAAAGATTTGAAAAATTGATACTTTTGCACCCCGAAAATCAGGAGTATAAAAAGATGCTTTCTGACCTTCGTGAAAAATTAGCAAAGTAGAACATTTAAAATATTCATAAAATTATGCCAAGCGGTAAGAAAAGAAAGAGACATAAGATTGCTACTCATAAGCGTAAAAAACGTCTGAGAAAAAACAGACACAAGAAAAAGAAATAATTAATTCTTAAGAAAATATGGCCTACGACATGATAATAGACGTAGGGCAAGATGGAGAAAGAATAGCTCTTCTTAAGGATAAGAAACTTGTAGAATTACACCAAGGAACAAACAACTCAGAGAACTTTGTCGTTGGTGAGATCTACTTAGGTAAAGTAAAAAAGATAATGCCCGGCTTAAATGCCGCATTTGTCGATGTAGGCCATGAAAAAGATGCCTTTTTACATTACCATGATTTAGGACCTTACATACGTTCTTGGCAAAAAATTACCAAGGAAACATTGGATGGTTCACGTACAGACGGTGACTTAACAGATTTTGTTTTAGAACCAGAAACCGTAAAGACAGGCAAAATAAGCCAAGTCTTAAAACGAAATCAGGAGATTCTTGTCCAAATACTAAAAGAGCCAATCTCTTCTAAAGGTCCTAGACTTACCACAGAAATATCAATTGCTGGTAGGTACTTTATTCTCGTACCCTTTTATGACACTGTTAATGTGTCAAAAAAAGTAAGTACGTTTGATGAACGTAAACGTTTAAAAAATTTAGGATATAGTCTTAAAACTCCAAAACTTGGTCTAATATGCCGTACGGCTGCAGAACAAAAAGGAGGGCAAGATTTACATCAAGACATTTTGGAGTTGCAGCAAAAGTGGGAGAGTATATTCACTAAATTACCGAACGCCAAAACTCGAGATAAAGTTTTAGGCGAAGCCCAAAAAAGCTTTGCAATACTAAGAGATCTACTTAGCTATGAGTTTTCTTCTATCACGGTAAATCAAAAAATGCTGTATGAGGAAATGAAGGTTCATCTCACAAGCATTGATAAGCAATTGCCTAAGGTGTTAAAACAATACACGGGTAAGGAAAGTATCTTTAGCCAGTTTGGTGTAGATAAACAAATTCAAGGGTCATTTGGTAAAACAGTATCGTGTCCTGGAGGATCGTATCTTATTATCGAACACACTGAAGCCCTGCACTCCATAGATGTGAATAGTGGTAGTAAGCAAGCCCGATCTTCAAATCAGGAGGAGAATGCTCTAGCAGCCAATTTAGATGCAGCACGAGAGATTGCAAGACAGCTAAGACTTCGAGATATGGGAGGCATAGTGGTTATTGATTTTATAGATCTTCGTACACCTTCATTTAAGAAGCAGCTTTGGAATACGCTAAGTGAGGCTATGGAAGAAGACAAGGCTAAGCACACCATTCTTCCTATGAGTAAGTTTGGACTTATTCAAATTACAAGGCAGCGAGTGAGACCAGAAATGTCTATCGCTACATCAGAAAAATGCCCAACTTGTAATGGTTCTGGTGCTGTGGTAAGTAGTGTTATGATAATGGATGATGTAGAAAAGTACCTATCTCATCTGGTTACCGTAGCAAATCATAAACACCTAACTTTAGTTACTAATCCATATTTGGCTGCTTATATGACTAGTAGTTTGCCTTCATTACGTATGCGGTGGTATTTTAAATACAAAGTGTGGGTGAAGGTGAAAAGTGATGTGAAGCAAGGAATGATGGACTACAGTTTTGTAGATCAGCATGATGAGGTTATCAATTTAGAAAAGGCCTAATGGCTGTAAAGCTGGTTGTAATAGGAGTAACCAAAGAAAAATTTTATCAAAGTAGTGAGGCTGAGTATCTGAAAAGATTAAATAAGTACTGCAAACTACAGTACATCCAGATTCCGTCTTCCAAGAAATCTACTCAGCGTGAGGATTGCTTAAAAATGGAAGAAGAGCACCTGCTTAAACATATTGGAGAAACAGATTTTCTATTACTTTTAGATGAGAAAGGAAATCATTTTTCGAGTAGAGAATTTGCAGCTCAATTAAATGAATTATTAGTACGTACACCGAATCTTACATTTGTAATAGGAGGAGCGTTTGGCTTTAGTGAGAACATCAAATCAAGAGCGAATGGAAAATGGAGCTTATCTAAACTCACATTTCCTCATCATCTGGTTCGGACTATCTTTCTAGAACAATTATATAGGTCTTTTACCCTATTAAATGGAGAGCAATATCACAATGATTAAAAAAGGTGGGAACATCTTTTTAAGTAATAAATATGATTTTTAGCAAACTTTGATATGTTTGCAACGTTTCAGAGCGAGATAGATAGAAATGGGAAGAAAGAAAAAAGAAAAACCAGAAGAGAAGAAGAAGATGGGGAGGCCACCTACTAAACCAGCAGTTAAGAGGCCTGCATACTATGTGACTGTAAAAGTGAGTAACTCCATGAATTATCAAAACACAAACGTTCTGATAAGTAAAGATACTATTCCAGAGATAAAGCAGCTAATAGCTCGCTCACCTCAGAAAGTTGACTTTTTAGGCTTCTGGAACGGTAAGTCATACCAAAGTGTCCCAGAAATAGACGAATTTATAAAGAGTAGAAAATAGTTCTATCTCATAGGGCTACATTAATAAAAGACTTTAAGAGGAGGCTAGCTATGTGAGATCCTCTTTTTGTTAAAGTAAAAAATGCTGCGTAGATATTCATTACAATTTTGGTTGCTCTGTCTCAGTACACTGCTGTTTTTCTTCAGTTTTACTATTCTTATTCCTGAGTTGCCAGATTATATTACTTCACTTGGAGGTGAAGATTATAAAGGTGCGGTAATTGGTCTTTTTACAATAGCAGCCGGCCTTTCTAGGCCTATTAGTGGTAAGCTAGCAGACGCTATAGGTCGTTTACCTGTTATGGTATTTGGAGGAGTAGTTTGTATAGTAATGTCTGTACTATATCCCATATTTATTAGTGTTTTTGGTTTTCTGACATTACGTTTCTTCCATGGATTGAGTACAGGATTTATGCCAACTGGCACAGTGGCGTACCTAGCTGATATTATTCCTAAAGATAGGCGGGGAGAAGCAATGGGGCTTATCGGTATAATGAATAATATTGGTATGATGAGCGGTTATGCAGCCAGTAGTATTATTATGAGTAATTTAGGCCTTATCAATATGTTTTGGTTATCGGGTCTATTAGCATTTTTATCCGTAGCAATCATATTTGGTATGAAAGAAAGTCTCACTCCTGTAGAGAAGTTAAATCTATCTCACTTTAAAATAGGTGTAGCAGATATTTGGGACTCACGTGCAAAGGAACCTGCCATTCTGATGCTTCTTACCGTTACCATGTTTGGAGCAATTATTACACTTGTTCCAGATTATTCGAAAGGATTAGGGATTGAAAACAAGGGGCTATTTATTTCTATTATGACGGTATCTACCATTATTACTCGTCTTTTTACAAGTAAACTATCCGATGTGAAAGGAAGAGTATATAGCTGTAAAATAGGTACATTGTTTTGGATAATAGGAGCAACATTACTTGTGTTCAGACAGTTAGAGTTATTCTATTTAGCAGCTCTGTTTTGTGGTTTTGCTTCTGGCATTAATTCACCTGCACTTTTTGCTTGGGCCGTAGACGTAGCCAATGGAGAGAAAGCGGGCAGAGCTATGGCTACACTTTTCATTGCTTTAGAAATTGGTATCACCATAGGTGCGTTTGTTTCTGCATATATTTATGACAATAAGTTCGTAAACTTCAGCTTAGTTTTCATGTTCATTGGGATTCTTTGTGCAGCAGCTTTAGTCTATCTCTTTTTTGGTGTAAAAAAGACCCGAAATCAATGGGCTTAAAAAATCCTATTTGTATTAGTTCAAAATAGCTGAAACCCTTAGTATTCATAAAGGTTTTGGGTGCTCCTTCTTACTTAAAATCTAGATATGAACAAATCTTGCATTTGGGGCGTTTATTTTTTACTCAAAATAATACATTTGCACCAAAATTTAAACGTTTTTAATGGGCCAGAATATTAAAATAAAACGCGGGATGGATATTAAACTAGAAGGTGCTCCTTCTGGTCATGTAAACCACGCAAATTTTCCTGCTACATTCGCTATCAAACCAACGGACTTCAAAGGCTTAGTGCCAAAAATGTACGTGAAGCAAGGTGACGAAGTGCAAGCAGGAGACTGTCTGTTCACAGACAAGAAAAACGATAAAATCTGTTTTACCGCTCCTATTAGCGGAGAGATAGCAGAGGTAGTAAGAGGAGATAGACGTGCAATTTTGGCAGTTAAAATATTAGCTGACAGTAAGATAGCTTATAAGTCTTTCAATACTTCAGGATATGAGGCTAAATCGAGAGATGAAGTAACAGACTTACTATTAGCATCGGGTCTTTGGCCATTTATTGTGCAGCGACCTTTTGGTGTGTTAGCTGATCCATCTATTACTCCTAAGGCTATTCACGTTTCTGGTTTTGATTCGGCACCACTTGCAGCAGACCTAAGTATAAGTTTAAAAGGACAAGAAGCTAATCTCAAAACAGGTTTTGAAATTCTGAAGAAACTTGCAGCCGGTAAAGTGCATTTGAACATACACCAAGACAAAGATAGTAGTATCTATAATTCAATACAAGGAGTAGAGAAAACTACATTTAGTGGTCCTCACCCGAGTGGGTTAGTCGGTGTACAAATCAATAAAATAGATGCTATAAATAAAGGAGATGTAGTTTGGACTATCAAACCTCAGCATGTTGCTTTTATTGGAAAATTCTTCGAAACTGGCAATCTTGATCTAGAGCAAACTATAGTAATAGCGGGTTCAGAAGTTAAGAATCCTGCTTACTATACCACTCGTTTAGGAGCTTCGGTTGCGGAATTGCTAAGTGATAACCTGACAGCTGATAATGTGAGAGTAATAAGCGGAAACGTGCTCACAGGTACTAAAATAACTCAAGATGGATATCTAGGTTATTATGATAATCAGATTAGCGTAATACCAGAAGGCGATCATTACGAAATGCTTGGTTGGTTATTCCCATCCTACCCTAGACCTACTTTGAGTTCTACCTTTCCTTTATATAAGTTCTTTAAAAAGACTTTTAAGGCAAATACAAACCCACATGGCGAGCACAGAGCGTATGTAGTTACTGGGCAGTACGAAAAAGTAATGCCAATGGATATAATGCCACAACAGCTTATAAAATCTGTAATGGCCAAGGACCTAGAATTAATGGAGAATCTAGGTATTTATGAAGTTATAGAAGAAGATATGGCTCTATGTGAGTTTGTATGTACTTCTAAAATAGATGTACAACGAGTGCTTTCAGAAGGATTAGAACTAATGGCAGAAGAATCTTAATATGAAATTTTTAAGAGATCAAGTTGATAAATTAAAACCTACCTTTTCAGAAGGAGGTAAGTTAAGTTTCTTGCATTCGACTTTCGATGCATTAGAAACATTCTTATTTGTACCAAATCATACCACAAAAAGTGGTGGACATATAAGAGACGGGATAGACCTAAAGCGTACCATGTTTTTAGTGGTTATAGCTTTACTTCCTGCATTGCTATTTGGGATGTGGAATCTAGGATACCAATTTCACAGAGCTACTGGGATAGAGGCTTCTTTGTTAGAAAATTTTTGGTATGGAATGCTTCAAACTTTGCCAATTATTATAGTTTCTTACGGAGTTGGTCTTGGTATTGAGATGGCTTTTGCACAGTTCAAAGGGCATCCTGTTAATGAAGGTTTCCTTGTAACTGGATTACTAATACCTATGGTTATGCCAGCAGATATCCCCTTGTGGATGGTAGGCTTGGCTACTGCTTTTGCGGTAATAATAGGCAAAGAGGTATTTGGTGGTACGGGAATGAACTTATTAAATCCTGCACTAACTGCTCGTATGTTCTTGTACATAGGCTATACACCAGAAATGAGTGGTGAGAAATGTTGGGTTCCTATAGCAGATGGTATGGCTACTGTAGATGGTTATTCTGGTGCTACGACGTTAGGAAACGTAGGTGTAGCTAGTGCAAATGGCACTCCTTGGAGCGATTCACTTCTATCTTGGGGTACTACTGCAATGGACAGCATTTTGGGTACTATTCCAGGTTCTATTGCAGAGACTTCTGTGGTGGCGGTACTTATAGGGGCTATAATTCTTATAGCTGCAGGAATAGGTAGCTGGAAAATAATGATAAGTACGGTAATAGGTGCCTTGTTTATGGGTGGAGTACTTAATCTAGCAGGTGGCAACGCTTGGTACGACATGCCAGCTCACTATCACTTAATCATAGGTGGTTTTATGTTTGGTACAGTGTTTATGACTACAGATCCAGTATCTGCAGCACAAACAGAACGAGGTAAGTGGATTTATGGTTTCTTCATAGGTTTGTTAACCGTTCTTATTAGAGTATTTAATCCTGGATATCCAGAGGGAATAATGATGGCGATACTTCTTATGAATGTATTTGCACCATTAATAGATTACAGCGTAATTCAGTCTAACATTAAAATGAGATTAAAACGTGTCAAAGCTTAACAAAAATTCAAACGGGTATATCTTTGGATATGCAATTATACTAACCTTAGTATGCGGTACATTACTCGCATTTGTATCTGAAGGACTAAGAGGTAGACAAAAAGCTGCTGAATTAGTAGAGAAGCAGAAATTTATCTTGAAGGCTGGTTTAGGAGCTAACAGTTTAGACGGGCTATCAGGTCAGCAGATTACTGAGCTTTACGATAAAGTAGTTAAGGTTGATATGATTAATTCTAAAGGAGAAAAAGTGGATGCTGACGAAGCAAAACTTTCTATCTTTAAGGAGTACAAAAAGAAAGATGTGACTGCAAGAAGTCTTCCAGTATATGTGGTAGGTAAAAAGGATAATCCAACAGAGGTAGAATCCTATGTACTACCTACCTACGGAAATGGTCTGTGGGATAATGTGTGGGCTTATGTAGCTATAGACGGGGATGTAGAGACTATCGAAGGGATAGTTTTTGATCATAAAGGTGAGACTCCCGGACTAGGTGCTAGAATAACAGACACTGTAATACAAAACAGATTTGTAAATAAAAAACTATCTTATTCAGATAACGCCATAGATGCCCCTGATTTTCAAAAGGGAGAAGGGAATAATTATGACAATGAACCACAAAAAGTAGATGGAATGAGTGGGGCAACCATTACGGGTGTAGGAGTTAACGAGATGCTAGATGTGTATATGACTCTTTATCGTCCATATTTAGCAAGCAAAAAGAAGTAATATGAGCACAGAAGTAGTAGAAAAAGTAGAAGTAAAGAAGGACAAAGAAGCTCTTCTTTCTAAAAAGCGTAAAGCTTTAGTAAGCAATCCTATGGATAGTGATAATCCTATCACAATTCAGGTATTGGGTATCTGTTCGGCATTAGCAGTAACTATAGCTTTAGAAGGTACACTTATTATGGCTATGGCCGTAATGTTTGTATTGGTATTGGCTAACGTAGTTATCTCAGCACTTAGAAATACCATACCCAATAGAATAAGAATAATAGTACAATTAGTGGTAGTAGCTACCCTAGTGGCTACTGTAGACCAAGTGCTTAGAGCATTTGCTTATGAGCAATCTAAAGCATTATCGGTTTTCGTTGGTTTAATTATTACGAACTGCATAGTAATGGGTAGATTAGAAGCATTTGCATTAGGAAATAAGCCTTGGGATTCCTTCCTAGACGGTATAGGAAATGCATTAGGTTACGGCTGGATAATCATAGCCATAGCATTTGTAAGAGAATTATTTGGTGCAGGTAAGTTGCTCGGTTATCAAGTATTAGACAAAGCTTGGTATACAGCAAATGGTTTTTTTGCGACACCAGCGGCAGCTTGTATAATACTAGGTGTTATTATCTGGATACTTAGAGCTAGAAGTGGTTACGTAGAAGATTAATTCTAAAATTAGAGATTGTAAAAAAAAATGGAAAATTTATTAAACATATTCGTAAAGTCAATCTTCATTGACAATATGATTTTTGCTTACTTCTTAGGTATGTGTTCATACTTAGCTGTATCTAAAAAATATAAAACAGCAGCTGGACTAGGTGCTGCAGTAATATTTGTTCTAGCTATTACTGTGCCGTTAAACTGGTTAGCTTATAATTTATTACTCAAAGAAGGAGCACTAACTTGGATTAGCGAAAGTTTTGCAGAAATAGACTTAGAGGTACTTAAGTTCATCGTGTTTATAGCAATAGTTGCGGCATTTGTACAGCTTATAGAGATGGTAATAGAGAAGTTTTCTCCATCATTATATAATGCGTTGGGTATATTCTTGCCACTTATCGCAGTTAATTGCTCTATTCTAGGGGCAGCATTATTCTTGCCTACGCGAGAGTATAATTTGGCAGAAGCTACTACGTTTGGAATAGGTTCTGGAATAGGATGGTTTTTAGCAGTAGTATCACTCGCGGCTATTAGAGAAAAAATGGCCTATAGTGATGTACCAAAACCATTAAGAGGATTAGGCATTACATTTATAGTAGTAGGACTTATGGCTTTTGGGTTTATGAGTTTTGGAGGCTTTAAACTTCCATTTTAAGATTAGAAAAAGATGTTATTATCAATAAATCACATAGTAGTAATACTAGCAGCAGTAGTTTTTACATTGGTTATCATTTTATTGGTAACTATGCTAGTTGTAGCAGCAAAACGCCTTGTTAATTCAGGTGCGGTAAAGCTCATAATAAATGGTGAAAGAGAAGTAGAAGTAGAAGCCGGAGGTACACTTTTAGGTGCACTACAACAGGCTAATCTATTTTTGCCATCAGCATGTGGTGGTGGTGGAACATGTGCCATGTGCAAGTGCCAAGTACACGAAGGTGGTGGAGATATACTACCTACAGAAACGGGCCATATCAAGCGAAAAGACCAAAAAGACAACTGGAGACTTGCGTGCCAAGTAAAGGTGAAAGAGAATATGGTAGTAGAAGTACCTGAAGAGGTATTTGGCATCAAGAAATGGGAATGCGAAGTGGTATCTAACTACAACGTGGCCTCATTTATAAAAGAATTCGTAGTAAGACTTCCAGAAGGAGAAGCACTTGATTTCGAAGCTGGTGGGTATGTACAAGTAGATGTGCCGCCTATTCTAGTAGATTTTAGTAAAATAGATATTACTGCTCATCCAGAGCTAGTAGCTAATGGTCGAGATCCTATGGATTTCAAATCTGAGTGGGATAAATATGATCTTTGGGATCTAAATATGGTGAATGATGAGCCTATATTTAGAGCGTATTCTATGGCCAATCACCCAGCAGAGGGCAATATCGTAATGCTTAATATACGTATAGCGACTCCACCTTGGGATAGAAAAAATAATAAATGGATGGACGTGAACCCGGGTATTTGTTCCTCTTATGTGTTTGGCTGTAAGCCAGGGGATAAGGTAACAATCTCCGGACCTTATGGAGAGTTCTTTATCAAAGAAACAGAAGCAGAGATGCTATACATTGGTGGTGGTGCAGGTATGGCCCCATTGCGTTCTCACCTCTTTCATCTATTCCATACATTGAAAACAGGACGTAAAGTGACGTATTGGTACGGTGGACGTTCCAAAAGAGAATTATTTTATATGGATCACTTCAATAAAATAGCGGAAGAGTTTCCGAATTTTAGATTTTTTATAGTTCTTTCAGATGCTACTCCAGAGGATAACTGGGTACCTAAGGCTGACGTAAATGATGTTAAGGGAGATGGTTTCTCTGGATTCGTGCACCAAGCGGTGATAGATGAGTACCTTGCCAAGCACGAAGCTCCAGAGGATATAGAATTCTATTTCTGTGGACCTCCACTAATGAACCAAGCGGTTCTTAAGATGTGCGATGACTGGGGAGTACCACCAGAAAATGTAGCATTTGATGACTTCGGTGGTTAACTAAAAAATTGAAATAATATTCAGAAAATGAATGTATACGATAAACAAAAAGGCAGAGTAATCTGCCTTTTTTTCATGCTGGCAATACTAGCGTCATGTACTCAGAGTGATAAGGCGAGCACCTATTTTCAAACAGAAGGGAATGCCATCGGGACTACTTTTCATATAACCTATGGAACGGAAAAAGTAGATAGTCTGAATGAGAAAATAGATTCAATTATAGTAGAGATAAATCATAGCTTATCTACCTATATTTCTTCTTCATTTATCACTGCTTTTAATGAGAATGAGGAATTTGAACCGACTTCAAGTGACTTGCAGCATTTCGTAGAAATGGTAAACCTATCCAAAACGATAAGCAATGAAACTTCGGCAGCTTTTGATCCTACCGCAGCAGCCTTGTTTGACTTATACAGTCAAGCAAAGAAAGAGGGTGTTTTGATGAATAAAGAGCAAGTAAAAGAATGCCTAAAGCATCAAGGAATTCAAAAAATACAGTTTGACGAGCAAGGGTTTCCATACAAACTGGACTCGTTGGTCACCCTAAATTTTAATGCTATCGCCAAAGGATACCTTGTAGACATTATAGCAGATTATTTATC
>JBDNFQ010000006.1:0-2818 GCA_041689715.1 Bacteroidia bacterium | reverse complement strand
TTCTGAAAGAGTTTATGGTGCGTAATACATACATATATCCTCCGGCTCCAAGTATGCGAATCATCTCAGATATATTCAAATATACCTCTGCTAACATGCCGAAGTTTAATAGTATTAGCATCAGCGGATACCACATGCAAGAGGCAGGTGCCACACCAGAATTAGAGTTGGCTTATACCATAGCCGACGGACTAGACTATGTGCGTACAGGAATAGAAGCAGGATTGGCCATTGATGATTTTGCTCCTAGGCTATCCTTCTTTTGGGGTATTGGGATGGATTTTTATAAGGAAATAGCGAAGCTACGTGCTGGGAGATTGCTATGGGCTAAGTTGATTCACAAGTTTGATCCGCAGAACCCAAAGTCGATGGCACTTAGAACACATAGCCAAACAAGTGGATGGAGTCTTACGGAGCAAGACCCATACAATAACGTAGCGAGAACTACCATAGAAGCTCTTGCCGCCGTGTTTGGCGGAACGCAGAGTTTACATACCAATAGTTTTGATGAGGCGATGGCATTGCCGACTGACTTTAGTGCTAAAATAGCTCGAAACACGCAGAAGATAATTCAAGAAGAAACAGATATTACTAAGATAATAGACCCTTGGGGTGGAAGCGAGGTAATAGAACAATATACACAAGAACTGGCAGATAAGGCTTGGGAGTATATTCTAGAAATAGAAGAACTTGGAGGTATGGCAAAAGCTATAGAAAGCGGGATCCCGAAGATGCGAATAGAGGAGTGTTCGGCCATAAAACAAGCAAATATTGATGCAGGAAAACACATCATAGTTGGGGTAAATAAGTATAAGACAGTTGAGAAAGCAGATTTTGAAATACTAGAAGTAGATAATGATGCTGTACGCAAGAGTCAGATAGACAGAATCAATAAGGTACAAGCGGAGCGTGACGAAGTACTTGCTCAAGATATATTGAAGCGACTAGAGGATGCTGCACGAGTATCCTTTCCGCCGAAGGACGGACAAGCTGATACGCCTGCGGCTACTCAGGATGACAAGCTAGCATCTAACAACTTGCTTGCTATCTGTGTAGAGGCAGCAGAAGCCAGAGTTACTCTTGGGGAAATGTCGTATGCATTAGAAAAAGTGTTTGGACGCTTCCAAGCACAGAACGCAACAATAAGTGGCGTATATTTGAAAGAAGTGCAAAACGATGAGAAGGTAATAGCAGCTCGTAAAGCAGCAGATGATTTTGCTGTGAAAGATGGACGTAGACCAAGGATTTTGGTAGCCAAAATGGGCCAAGATGGTCACGACAGAGGAGCTAAGATAATAGCAACGGCATTTGCAGATTTGGGATTTGATGTAGACATAGGCCCACTATTTCAAACACCTGCGGAGGTAGCCAAACAGGCTATGGAAAATGACGTGCACGTGCTTGGCGTATCTTCTCTCGCTGCGGGTCATAAGACACTAATGCCAGAAGTGATAAGAGAGCTAAAAAAACAAGGAATGGATGACGTGCTAGTAGTAGCAGGAGGTGTGATTCCTGAGCAAGATTACCAATTTTTGTATGATAGCGGTGTAGACTTCGTGTTTGGTCCGGGTACGGTGATAGCAGAGGCGGCTATAGATGTCCTGAAAAAGTTGTCTTAAGAAAAAGACTCTTCCTAAACCTTTATTTTTCTGACAATTTTGAACTTTAAATAGCTCAGGCAACATTATTTTTTACAACTTTTTTATAGTTTATAGTTTATAGTTTATAGTTTATAGTTTTGGAGAAATAATTTTAAAATCTTCTTTAGAAAACCTACAAAACACAATATGAAAAACGTAAGAACAATGACAATGAACAAAACTCTACTGGTATTAATCGGATTAACACTAGGAGTATTTTTACAAGCCTGCGGGACGGATGAAACCCCAGCAGTAACTCCTGCTAAAACCGTAAACAAAGCTTTACTGTACGATAAAGACTGGAACTATGAGGGCAATACATGGCACGTTTTCGAAACTGACGGAACTTATAATAATGATGGCACATGGAAGTGGCTGAACAACAGTGACAGTATGGAAATCGATGATGGTATTCTAGGAAAGTACGTACTTTATTTTAGCTATATAGAAGCCAAAGAAATGAAATGTGGTTCTAGCACTACAGGTGGCACGGTTTATACATCTCCATAAAGGTTTTAAGAATGCATTGAAATATTCCCTGGCTATGAAAACCTTGAATACTTATTGACGATAACTGTGACAATTTCGGAGCCAAGAGCGGCTAGCGAGTAATAGTATCAATACTTTAACCCGTAAATTAGTACGAATTTATGGATTGATGTTCCGTAAATTAGTATAAATTTGTGGAATGAGTAAGTGGATAGAGCGACATTTAGAGATAGAAGAAAACCTACAAAAAGGCAAGGTGCTTATTATCTACGGGCCTCGTCAGACAGGTAAAACATCTCTTGTAGAAAGCTTTAAGAACAAAACAAAGCGTAAAACACTCAACACTACGGGTGAAAATATCCGGATACGCACAATCTTCGAAAATGGAGATTTGGAAGAAATCCTAGCCTTTGTTGAAGGATACGAACTGCTAATCATAGACGAAGCTCAGACGATCAACAATATTGGCTTTGCCCTAAAACTGCTTACAGATCACAAAAAGGAGCTGACCATTATAGTCACAGGCTCTTCGTCCTTTGAGTTGGCTAATCAAGTAGGCGAGCCACTTGTAGGCCGCAAGCATACTGTGGAGATGTTTCCTATAGCCATGCTAGAGCTTAGGAATATATATAACGCGTATGAGTTAAATGAGAAGTTAGAGGAATTCTTAATCTACGGGTTTTATCCAG
>JBDNFQ010000005.1:0-15997 GCA_041689715.1 Bacteroidia bacterium | reverse complement strand
CGTATGGCAATAAAGAAGTTTGGGTAGTAGACAATGCAAGTACAGATGATAGTGTTGCTTACCTGGAGCAGCATCACAAAGAAAATATACAACTACTCGTATCTCCAGAAAACTATGGATATGCAGGAGGGTATAACTGGGCACTTACACAGATAGAAGCAGATTACTATGTATTGCTAAATAGTGATGTAAGAGTGTCTATAAACTGGCTCTCTCCACTAGTAGAGATGGCCCTGTCTGATAAGCAAATAGGTGCTATACAGCCGAAGATATTAGATGCTAAAGACTCAGATAAATTTGAGTATGCAGGAGCGTCAGGAGGATTTTTAGATAAATGGGGATACCCGTTTTGTAGAGGTAGAGTTTTTGATACTTTAGAAGGAGATAGCGGACAGTACGATGAGGCTATGGAAGTGTTTTGGGCTTCTGGTGCTTGTATGTTTGTACGATCAGAATTGTACCATAGTGCAGGAGCGTTAGATGTAGATTTCTTTGCTCACATGGAAGAGATAGATCTATGCTGGCGTATGCAGCGTATGGGTTATAAAGTGATGGTACAGCCACGGTCAGAGATTTTTCACTTAGGAGGTGGTACGTTGGCGGAAGGTTCGGACCGAAAATATTTTTTAAATTTCAGGAATAATCTATTTCTTATAGCTAAAAATCATAGCTCTCCATTTTGGTTTGTGCTTATCCTTTGGAGAATGATATTGGATGGCATTTCAGCTTTCAAATTTTTAGTAGGAGGGCAGGCGTCATTATTCGGGGTGGTTATCAAAGCCCACGTTGCTTTTTGGGGTAGTCTTGGTCTAGTGCTGCAGAAAAGAAAAGCTGTGAAAAAGTTAGGAGATACTACTGTTTCTCTGTATTCTAAATCTATTGTGTGGCAGTATTTTGCCGCTGGCAACAAGAAGTTTAGTGACTTATGATACCTAAAAAAAGGTTAAACACTAAGGCACTAAGATGTACTATTTAGCTATGAGCAAATGATAAAATATCTTACAATTTATATTCTGTGCGGAAGTGCTTTGTCATCTTGTAAAGGTAGATTTAAGTATAACTTTTGTGTTCCAATACAGAGTGATTCAAGTTATTCTATCGATGGAGATGTCGTATTAGTGGCAGATACCATAGTGAGCTATCTATTTGGTCAAGTGCTTGATAGAGACATGAATTGTCCGATTGCATTTGCATACATAGAAACTATAAACTAAGTTATATTATAGGACTATGTCCAATGAAAACGGAGAGTTTGTTTTGAAACTGGATTTAGACTCAGTAGATGTTGAGGTACGTGCATTTGGGTATAATCAATTGAACTATAGTGTATTTTTACGTGGAGGGGAAATCCGTAAGGTGAAATTCCTTTTAGGAAAAGGAGCAGGATTTAAAACTATTCAAATTAGAAGTAAAACGAAGTTGAGTCTAACGGAGTTAGAAGATTTGGAGGAAGTACTAAAAAATTCAGATTAGGAAAAATTGCAATAATAAATCTCACTTTTTCTTAGTGCCTTAGTGTTTTAAAATTTGCAATAAAATGCTGTATAGCAAGTTCGTACCCCTTCATTCCTAAGCCATATATTCCGCCTACACAGTATTGAGCAAGCAGCTCTATATGTCTTTCATTTTCGCGAGTATATATGTTTGAAATGTGCACTCCCACTACAGGTGTTTTTATAGAAGCTACGGCATCAGCCAAGGCTACAGAAGTATGCGAGTATCCGCCAGCATTGAGCACTATACCTTCATATTCTTCCTCTTCGGTATCGTGCAGCTTATTTATCAATTCACCTTCTACATTACTTTGAAAGTAGTCTATCTTCACTGTTGAAAACTGGTTTCTAACTTGCGTCAAGAAATACTCAAAAGTGGTGTCGCCATAGATGCTTGGTTCTCGCGTTCCTAATAGGTTTAGATTAGGCCCATTTATTATGAGTATTTTCATTAGCTGTGGTTCTTTTGATAGTTCAAAGATATACCTTTGTTTACTCAATCTCAGTATATGAGCGATCCTATAAAACACGAGTGTGGAGTAGCCTTTATAAGGCTCAGAAAACCACTAGAATTTTACAAAGAAAAGTACGGATCAGAACTGTATGGCCTTAAGAAACTTCAGATGCTCATGAATAAGCAACTGAATAGAGGGCAGGACGGTTCTGGATTAGCAGTCATAAAGCTAGACCCAGAGTATGGTAGTCGTTATATAGCTCGTGAGCGTTCCATTGGAAATGAAGCCGTCTCTACGCTGTTTGAACGTGTAAATAAGAAATATGAAAGCCTAGATCAAGAGAAAGTTCAAGATACGAAATGGCTGAAAAAGAAGTATCCTTATGCAGGTGAGGTATTGCTCGGGCATCTTAGATACGCTACACACGGAAAAAATAGTATAGAGAATATTCATCCATTTCTGCGTCAGAATAACTGGATGAGTAGAAACCTAGTACTCGCGGGTAACTATAATGTGACCAACGTGCAGGAGATGTATCAGCAGTTGATAGAACTAGGTCAGCATCCAAAGGAGATAAGTGATAATGTGACTATGCTCGAAAAAATTGGCCATTTTTTAGATGACGAGAATGAGCAATTATATAAGGAATGTAGAGATAATGGGATGGATAGTCTTGCTACTGCAGAGTATATTAAGAATAATCTTGACATAGAAAATGTGCTAAAGAACTCGTTCAAAAGTGTGGACGGGGGTTATAATATGGTAGGGCTCATAGGGGATGGTAATGCATTTATAATGCGTGATCCTAATGGGATACGTCCTAACTACTATTGGGCCAATGACGAAGTGGTAGTTGTAGCGAGTGAGCGACCCGCTATACAGACTGCTTTTGACCTGCAGATGGTGGACATTAAGGAGATAAAACCGGGGAATGCACTTATTGTTAAAAGAGACGGAAGTTTCGAAGAGAAGCAAATACTGGAACCTCTAGAACGCTTATCGTGCAGTTTTGAACGAATTTACTTCTCTAGAGGAAGTGATGGTAAGATACATGAAGAGCGAAAGCAACTAGGACGAAAGTTGTCTAGAGAAATACTGAAGAGACTAGATTTTGATATCAGATCAACTGTATTTTCATATATACCTAATACGGCATCTACATCCTACTATGGACTTATAGATGGAGTATATAAATACCTAGATAAGTGGAAACGAGAGCAGTTGCTGAAGCTAGGAGAAAATGCTACTGCAGCTCAGATAGATAAGCTATTGTCTGTAAAGATAAGAAGAGAAAAACTCCTTATAAAAGATGCCAAAATACGAACGTTCATAGCACAAGACGAAGGAAGAGATGACCTAGTAGGAAACGGCTATGATGTGACATACGAAGTAGTTAAGCCTACAGATACTCTTGTGGTAGTAGATGATAGTATAGTGCGTGGGACTACATTGAAAAAAAGTATACTCCGTATACTAGACAGATTAGGCCCTAAAAAAATAATTGTAGCGTCTAGTGCTCCTATCATTAAGTATCCCGATTGCTATGGTATAGACATGAGCCGCATGAATGAGTTCATTGCTTTTCAGGCAGTAAAAAGTCTTTTGAAAAAAGAAGGAGATGAGCAGTTTATGGAGGTAGTGTTTGATGCGTGCAAAGCTGAGCTAGAGAAGCCTGTAGCGGAAATGAAAAATAAAGTGAAAATGCTGTATGATCGATATACGGATAAAGAAATAGAAGCCGAAATAGGTAGATTAGTAACTCCTGATGGAATGAAAGCAGAAGTGGAAATTGTGTATCAAACTATTAGAGGATTGCACGCTTCATGTCCAAATCATTTAGGTGATTGGTACTTCTCAGGAAACTATCCTACGCCAGGAGGCAATCAGGTAGTTAACCGAAGTTACGTTTATTACATGCAAGGAAGTACTGCTAGAGCGTACTAAGAAATTTACTGAAGCTTCGGCTGGTATGTGAAACAGTGGTGCAAGTGTGAAAGCACTAAACTACCACGCTACCTATCATACTATCCCCAAACCAATAGGGAATATCTTCTAATCCATTGGCAGGTTTAGTGACAATGAGATTTGCTTTTTTGCCTACTTGGATACTTCCTACTTCATTTTGCACTTCCATAGCAAAAGCTGCATTATACGTCAAAGCATTAAAAGCTTCTTGTGGTGTCAGTTTCATTTGACTACACGCTAGTCCAAAGGCAAGGTTTAGGTTACTGCTAGGCGATGAGCCTGGATTGAAATCGCTGGCTATAGCAAGTGGAATGTTCTTATCGATTAATTGTCTTCCAGGAGTATAAGGGATATCAAGAAATAGCGAACAAAGTGGAAGTCCAGTAGCTATAGTATTAGAAGAAACTAGTGCCGCATAGTCTTCGTCTTTCATCACTTCTAGATGGTCTACAGATAGTGCCCCCATTTCACAAGCCATTTTCACCGCACCAAAAGAGCTAAATTGGTTCACGTGTACCTTGGCTTTCAGCCCGTACTTATCACCAGCTTCTATGACTTGCTTTAGGTCGTCTAGGCTAAAGTATCCTGTCTCACAAAAAACGTCAATATAATCCGCTAAGCCTTCTCCTGCTATGCGAGGTAACATCTCCTTGGTCACGAGATACATATAGGCATCCTTATGGTTTTTAAATTCTGTAGGCAATGCGTGAGCACCTAGAAAAGTGGCTTTTATAGGAATAGGAGAGAGCGATTTTAATACGCGTATCACCCGCAGCATTTTCATTTCGTCTTCTATGTTAAGGCCGTATCCGCTTTTTATTTCTATAGCCCCAGTTCCTTGTTTTATCACGTTCCCCATTCGCTCCTGAGCTTCGTCATATAGCTGTTGCTCGCTCATAGCGTGAAGTTTTGCGGCACTATTTAGTATGCCGCCGCCAGCTTCAGCTATTTCTTGATAGCTTTTGCCGTGCAGTCGCATGTTCATTTCGCCACTTCTACTATCTGCAAAGATTAAGTGCGTATGACTATCTACATACATAGGTAGCACTAGGCGGCCAGTGCAGTCGTGGTTATCCATACTTAGCTCTGGGCACTCACTCATAGGCCCAAAAGACTCTATAATATTGTTCCTTACTATCAGATAAGCATTCTCCAAGGTCTTTACTTCGCCTTGTGCTTTCCCTTTTTTTATGGTGTCAGAATTCTCTGTGATTCCAATGAGTTGTTTTATGTTTTTGAGAAGTATGTTCATTTTATTAGCTTGAAATAGAATTTATCTTAAGTGTATTACTAGTTCTCCTGCCCTAGTTCTAGGGCCCTATGAAATGTAGCATAAGCAGCATCTTTTATGAGTGTATTTACATTGTTATCTTCCATAGAGTCCTCTTTGAGATGCTGTCTTACTTCTTCACTCTTGTCATAGAAAGGCAGGTGCTTATTCTTTATATGGGGTGAGTCTACCACCCTTTCGGCAAAGGTAAGTCCTATGTTGCCAGCTCCTATCATTAGTACTTTCATCTTATAATCTTATAGTAGGTATATGCTTGTGAAATACATAATGTTTTATGGATAACTTAGGGAATGACAGTTTTATACAAAGCAAAAAAACGCAGCTCTCATTAAAAGCTGCGTTTTCTGTAACGTATTTATTCTTATGTTCCTACTTAGCATAATTCACTGCTCTACGCTCGCGTATTACAGTTATTTTGATTTGTCCTGGGTAGATCATTTCCTTCATTATCTTCTGTGAGATATCAAATGAAAGTAAGTCTGCCTGCTTATCGTCTAGTGAATTGCTGTCTACTATCACACGTAGTTCTCTACCTGCTTGTATGGCAAATGATTTCTCTACACCTTCAAATCCAAGTGCTAGTTTCTCTAAGTCTTGTAGACGTTTAATGTAGTTTTCACTATCCTCTCTGCGTGCTCCTGGTCTTGATCCGCTTATAGCATCACAAGCTTGTACAATAGGAGAGTACAGGTTGGTCATTTCTATCTCATCATGGTGAGCTCCCACGGCATTACACACTTCTGGGTGTTCTCCGTACTTTTCACACAGTTTCATTCCGAGTAATGCGTGTGGCATTTCACTATCACTATCAGGTACTTTACCTATATCGTGTAGCAGTCCTGCTCTTTTTGCTCGCTTAGCGTCTAAGCCAAACTCTGCTGCCATAGTAGCACAGAGGTTAGCTACCTCTCTGCTGTGTTTCAGTAGATTCTGTCCGTATGAAGAACGGAATCTCATACGACCTATCATACGGATAAGTTCTGGGTGAAGTCCGTTTACACCAAGATCAATTACTGTTTTTTCACCGTACTCATTTATTTCTTGCTCTACGTCTTTCTTAGTTTTCTCTACTATCTCTTCAATACGAGCAGGATGTATTCTGCCATCTGCTACTAGTCTGTGGAGTGCTAGTCTAGCTATCTCTCTTCTTACTGGGTCAAAACCAGAAAGAATGATTGCCTCTGGAGTATCATCTACGATAATCTCTATGCCTGTAGCTGCTTCCAATGCTCTAATATTACGACCTTCTCTACCGATTATACGGCCTTTTATGTCGTCATTATCTATATTGAATACTGTTACAGAATTTTCTATAGCTTGCTCTGCTGCTGTACGCTGTATGGTTTGCAGAATCATACGCTTAGCCTCTTTATTAGCAGATAGCTTTGCTTCTTCTATTATTAGTTTTTGCTGGCTCAGAGCTTCTGTACGAGCATCTTTAGCTACAGCTTCTATCATTTGAGTTTTAGCATCTTCCTTACTCAATCCAGCTATTTTTTCTAATTGAGAGATCTGAGCACTAATTTGATCTTTTAGCTCCTCTTGTTTTATCTTTACGATATCTACTTGGCTAGCTAAGTTTTTCTTTACTTCATCAAGCTCTTTTTCTTTCTGAGTGTTATGAGATATTTTAGCATCTAGGCTTTGCTCTTTTCTTTTTACATCGTTAAAACGATCGTCCAGTTCCTTATCCTTATCTCTAGTAGACTGGTTGTGGTCATTTTTAAGTTTGTGAAACTTTTCTTTGGCTTCTAACTCACGCTCTCTCCTGTAAGAGTCTGCTTTAGATTTAATGGATTCTGCTTTAGATTGTGCATTCGCAAGTATAGACTCAGCCTTAGCCTCAGTTTCTATAGCTTTGGTACTTGTGTTTTTGCTAGCTATTACCCAAGCTGCACCTCCTCCTATGAGAAGTGCTACTATGGCTGCTATAATTGATGTCATCATTTTTCTTTTTCTTATTTAGTGTTAAAAAAATGACTAAACGTATGAAGTAGTGACTATCCGTATTCTTTTTTAAATGTCGAGCAAATGCTCTAGTTCTATAAGCTTAGTGTTTATGTTTTCTAAATCTAGGTCTTGTTTATTGGCCCCTTTTTCTTCTGAGGCAAATTCCAAGGCTACCATAGAGAGAGCGTCTTGCTTATCTTGTACCGAAAAATTTTCGATATAGAATTTTGCCCTTTCATTTATTGTTTTGGCCGCATTACGCACTCCTCCTTCTTCAGAGGTTTTGATGCGTAACGGATAAAACCGATCACATATATTTACTTTTATGGATATCTCTCGTTCAGACATTGTAGTCTGTTTGGTTGTTTTGGTTTATTGTTTTATTAACGTCAAGCATTGGTCTATCTCCCTAATTATCTGGTCTATTTGTGATTTAAACTCAGATGTATCTGTAGATGAACCCGCACTCTCTGCAAGTTTACTAATTTTATTTGTTTCTTCAGTATTTAGTAAGGCTTGCGTTTTTGTTTCTACTTCTTGTTTTAAATTATTGTTTTCTATCTTCAGTTGATCGTTCGTATTTTCTAGTATTGCACACCTGGTTTTTAGCTGTTTTATGTGAAATTCTATATTTTCTAATCGAGCAAATAGTTCCATTATTTTCTAATAATAGCGTTGAGATTAGTTTCAAAGTTAGCGATTAATTTCACCATTAATGCATCTATTTCCTTGTCCTCCATCGTCTTCTTTGGGTTATATAAGAAGAATGCTACCGCAAACGATTTTTGGTTTTCTGTTAAGGGTTTTCCTTCGTACACATCAAACAGAAGGATATCTATAAGTGCTTGCTGAAGTGTTTGTTTGGCTATTTTTTCTACTTCCTTATAGCTTACTTCCTTATCTAGAACTAGAGATAAATCTCTTCGTACTACAGGGAATATCGGGATATCTTGTAGCTTGATAGTGCTGTTAGCTAGTTTTAAACAAGCGTCCCAGTCTATGTGTACAGAAATCGCCTCTTGTTTGAGTCCGTGTGCTTTCATCTGCTGTTTGTTTATAGTGCTTACTGTTACTAGTTTATCTAGTTGTTTCGCCTCTATATTTAGCTTCTGAAAAACATTAGCAGCCACAGCTAGCAGCTGGTTAGGAGTAGCTTTTTCACTCTTTGTACTCCAGTGCTCTGGATGTCTATTTCCCGAGAAGGTAAGTTGTAGTGATTCTAGTTCTACGTATTTTCCATCTCTTTTGAAGTAAGTTTTCCCAAACTCATAAAATTTAAGATTTAAATTTTTACGATTCACATTGTATGCTACAGAACTGAGTGCGGAGTTCACAAGTTCCATACGCATTACGTTCATATCTTGGCTCAGTGGATTAAGCATATAGACTGCTTCTGCTAATTGGTCTTCACTGTACAAGTTGCTTGCCACCAGTGAGTTATTCATTATCTCATTGAACCCGATGCTACTTAGGTAGTTGCTTACTTTGGTTTTTATCTTGTTGGGGGAGTTCTTGTCTATCACCGAGGGTACGTAGTTTACTTTCTGTGGAATAGGAATATTGTCAAACCCATAAACACGCAGTATTTCTTCGTATATATCTACTGGCCGTTCTACGTCTGGTCTGTATCTAGGGACTTCTAAAAATAGATTTCGGTTGTTATTTGCTTTTATTTTAATCTCTAAGCTTTGAAGTATTCTGAGAGTATCATCTTCTGGAATCTCATGGCCTACAAACTTATTTAATTCGTCTAGTTTTATTTCTATTTGTACCGGCTCTATAATTTCCGGATAAACATCTATTACCTCTGAGGCTACTTCTCCTCCGGCTTCTTCTAAGATGAGGTTTACAGCTCGTGTAAGAGCAAAGGTTACCATTTCTGGGTCTGTGCCGCGTTCGAATCTATAGCTAGAGTCTGTATTTAACCCAAAGCTCTTAGCTGTTTTACGCACAGCTGCAGGATTAAAGTATGCACTCTCTATGAAGATGGTACTTGTAATACTAGATACTCCAGAATCTAATCCGCCGAGCACACCTGCTAGAGCTAGAGGTTTATCTGCATCTGCTATGATAAGATGTTTTTCGGTTAGTTCTCGCTCTACCTCGTCTAGTGTTATGAGCTTTTCTCCTGATTTAGCATATCTAGCTACTATTTTGTTCCCAGATAATCTGTTGTAGTCAAAAGCGTGAAGTGGCTGGCCTATTTCATGCTGAACAAAATTGGTGATATCCACCACGTTATTTATAGGTTTAAGATCAATGGACTTTAGTCTCTTCTTGAGCCAATCTGGCGATTCTTTTATTTCTACCCCGGTTATAGTGATACCACTATATCTTGGCGTAGCCTTAGCGTCATCTATGCTTACATCTACTCGCATTTGCCCACGAGCGTCTATACTTTCTATGGTTGGTTTTTTGTACTTCTCGCCGGTAAGTGCTTGTAGCTCGCGAGCTACGCCCATATGAGAAATGGCGTCACCTCTATTGGGTATGATGGCTATTTCAAGTTGATGATCTGTTTCTACTTTGTATACTTCTGCCAGAGGAGTGCCAGGAGTAAGGCTACTATCTAATACCATTATGCCAGATTTATCTGAGCCTAACCCTATCTCATCCTCTCCACATATCATTCCTTCCGATGCTTCCCCTCGGATTTTAGCTTTTTTTATCTCAAAACTTCCTTCGTCCGAGTATAGGGTGGTACCCACAGGAGCTACCACTACTTTTTGTCCGGCATCTACATTAGGAGCTCCACATACAATATTGAGCACAATGCCATTTCCTATGTCCACGGTAGTCTTATTCAGCTTGTCTGCACTTGGATGCTTCTCTTTGGTGAGTACGTGCCCCACTACTAGATTCTTGAGCCCACCTTTTATGGACTCAGTTTTTACGATGTGCTCTACCTCTAACCCACTCATAGTGAGTTTTTCGCATATTTCTTCTAAAGGTAATTCTAAGTTGATGAATCGTTTTAACCAATTGTATGATATCTTCATGATAAAAGCTAAGGGCGAAGATAATTCGCTATTTGTAAACTTAGGTTTTAAGCCCAGCTTTTTATCCTATTTTTGTTATTCATACCTAATATTATGCCTAATGTACTGCCATACCCTGCTCCATTTCTAGGAGTCGTAGGTTTTGGGGATAGTTCAGTGGACTTAGTTGTCAGACCTACAGCCCTTGGAGAGCATTATTGGAATGTTTATTTCGAAGCTAATGAGGCTATCAAAAAAGCTTTAGACGATAATAATATCGAAATACCGTACCCTCATCAGGTGGAGATTAGGAAGAGTGTTTAGTTGCTTTGTGTTTTCGTTATTCTGTCTAAATAACTATCGGGAATATTTTAAAGTTAGTCTGAGAATTCATTGCTTAATTCTATTAAGCGAACCCTTAGAGAAAAAGTCGTTCAGGTCTACGTACTACTTTTGTTAGGTACTAGTCCAATTCTTAGCCTTAAACTTAGATTTAATTAAGCATCTCCTGCACCAACTCAGGAGGTCTACAAACCACAGCCTTATCTTCAGTTTCTACTATTGGCCTTTCTATGAGCTTTGGATTTGCTACCATAGCATCTATAATTTCTCTATCACTTAGGTCTTTGCCCTTGTAGTTCTCTTTCCAAATAGCTTCCCCTTTCCGCACGAGTTCCAAAGGTGCGATACCTATTTTATTGATTAATGCTGTGAGTTCTTCCTTGGTCAAGGGGTTTTTGATATAGTCTATTATCTCAACACCATCTTTTGGAATTAAGGCTAGACATTGTCTGCTCTTAGAGCATCTGTTATTGTGGTATACCTTCATTTTAAGTTTAAAATTATCCTTCGATACATTCTTATCCTATCGTCGAAAGACACTCAGAAGGACAAAGGGCTATTCAATGAAATATGGTTTTTAGTGAAACTTGGTATCCTTCCTGGTTTTGTCAGCTAGAGTGTTCCGCGAATAGGGGAATGTATCGAAGGAAGGACAAATTTAGGTCCCAGGAGCTCCCATTACAGTAGTATATTTTAGCACTAGTTTCTTGTCTGGGAATATGCGTTTGTAGCAGCTTTGTATAGCCAGAGTAGCCTCGTGAAAACCGCAAAGAATAAGCTTTAACTTACCTTCGTACTGATTGATATCGCCTATTGCAAATATGCCAGGAACATTAGTTTGGTAATCCATCGTATTTACGACTATGGCTTCTTTACCTAGGTCTAGGCCCCATTCTTTTATTGGACCTAGTTTTGGGCTTAGCCCAAATAGTGGGATGAAGTAATCTACGTCAATCTCTGTTACGATTCCGTTATTTTCGGTTACAGTTATTTTATCCAGCTCATCGCCACCGTCTAATGCAGATATTTGAGCCTCAGTGATTAGCGTCATTTTACCAGCTGCTACGAGGTTTTCTACTTTTTCTACAGAGTCTAAAGCACCTCTAAAAGAAGTGCGTCTGTGTATCAAGGTGACTTCACTAGCCACGTCTGCTAGGAATATAGACCAGTCCAGAGCACTATCTCCACCGCCAGCTATCACTACCTTCTTATCACGAAACTTTTCAGGTTCTTTAATGATATAATCTACTCCGTGATCTTCGTATTTTTCTAGGTTTACTAACTCTGGTTTACGAGGAGCGAAACACCCTAACCCCCCCGCTATCATTATGTTAGGAGCTTTATGAGCGGTACCTCTTTCAGTAGTTACTATAAATTGTCCGTCATCGGTCTTTTCTATGCTCTCAGCTCTTTCTCCTAGAGTAAATCCAGGATTGAAAGGCTTTACTTGTTCCATTAGATTATCGACTAACTCGCCTGCTAATATGCTAGGGAATCCTGGGATATCGTAGATTGGTTTCTTTGGATATATCTCTGTTAACTGCCCTCCGGGCTGTGGGAGGTAGTCTATTAAGTGGCACTTTAGTTTAAGTAGTCCTGCTTCAAAAACGGCAAAAAGTCCTGTCGGTCCTGCACCTATTATTATGATGTCTGTTTCTATCACGGCTGCGAAGTTAAAATTTAGTTATTAGTGAAATAAATAATTAACGAAATTGTTCATTCAAAGCGTGAAATTTTTAAAGGAAGACGAATAGTTGAGAACAGAAGATGCACATAATCAAAGTTCACTTGTCAACTAATCAATCAATGTGCTAATTTCACCGACTTGAATTGGAACATCTCCGTAGCCTATCCGTGGTGGTTTGTATTGCTTTGTCCACTTGTTGGACTGGCTTATGCTGCTATACTATATTACAAGTCTAAAGATAGCGATCGATTTGCTGAGTATAGATGGGTGCAGATTTTGCTGCCTACTCTTCGGTTTTTCCTCGGGAGTATATTAGCATTTTTACTACTCGGTCCTGTGCTTAAGTATGCAGGGTTTATTACCCAAAAGCCAATCATAGCTGTAGTAGTAGATGACTCTAAGTCTATGATTCAAAGTGGGGAGACTCTAGAGACTATCTCTAAGCAAGTGGCCGATTTACAGATAAAGTTGTCTGAAAAGTATCAGGTGGACGTGATTTCATTTAGTAATGTGCCGCAGTTTACTACTGCAGAGAAGTATACTGCATCGGGTTCTGAAACTGACATTTCACAAGCACTTAGATACACTAAAGAGCAGTACGTAAATCAAAACCTAGGCGGAGTAGTTCTACTCACAGACGGAATCTATACTGGAGGAAGTAATCCGAGTTTTGTAGCAGAAAATTACAAAGTACCTATCTATACTATAGGAGTAGGGGATACTACCATATACGCAGACATAGGTGTAAATAATGTTTCTCACAATTCTTTAGCGTATTTAGGAAATGAATTTCCACTACGAGTAGAGGTGAAGGCTACCAAACTCATAGGTAAACAGGCTAATATGCTGGTATTGCTCAATGGAAACACTATCTTACAAAAGAGTATCTTCATAGATAAGAAGAATTTCTTTTACGAAGCGGATGTAGTGGCTAAAGCTCAGAAACTGGGTCAGAATAAAGTAGAAGTGCGACTTACTACCTTCGATAATGAAAAGAATATAGGGAATAACGTATATACGCTATATGTAGATGTAATAGATGGTAAAAAGAAGGTTGCGATATGGGCAGACGCACCACACCCAGATCTTGGTATGCTGCGTGCTGCGGTGAATACCAATGAAAATTACGAAGCATCCATATCTTTAAAGTCATATGAAGTATCATCAGATGTAGATTTAGTGATTTTGCATAATTGGTTTGCTACGCCAGCTCAGTTAAATTTATATGAAAAACTAAAGAGTTCAGGAATCCCTGTATTGCTAATAGTTGGAGATGATTTTGATAGCCGTATCTTTAATGGTGGTAGTCAAGATATTAAATTTAGTGCTTCTGGCAGAGGCACTAATGCAGCGTTACCATTAGCCAACGGAGGGTTTGAATACTTTGAGTTAGAGGCTGACTTAGCTCAAAACATAAAGAAATGGCCTCCGCTCAAAGCAGCATTTGGCAAGTACAAAGGATACCAACCCAGTGATATATTGCTCTACCAGCAGATAGGATCTGTGACGACAGAGGAGCCACTTATATTGCTAAATGCCAGCAATAAGTCAAGACTAGGAATAGTAGCAGGTACAGGACTTTGGCAGTGGAGACTGGTAGATTTTGAGAAAAACGAAACACACGAAGGAGTGAATAGTCTAGTGACTAAGATGGTGCAGTACCTAGCGGTAAAAGAAGATAAGAAACTGCTAAAAGTATATCCGAGTGCTAAGCAGTATGGAGTAGGAGAGGACGTTACATTGCTTGGGGAGTTATATAACCAGAGTCTAAATCCTATAAGCGGCCAGGAGATTAATATAAATCTGAAAGATGCAGTTGGTAAGGTGTATAAACATACTATGACTGCTAGCGGAAGCCAATACAGACTTGTGCTGAGAAACCTAGAAGCGGGTGCATATCTATACGAAGCTAAAGCTACTGTAGGAGGAGTTTCTCTTGCAGATAAAGGATACTTTACCATAGTAGGTCAGCAGAAGGAACTTGTGAATCTCACTGCAGATTTTAATATGCTCAGAGGATTATCGTCAGCTACGGGAGGCCAGTTTGTCTCGCTGGCTGGTGTTAATGAGCTAGGGGAGAATCTTCTTACTAACAAGAATCTTAAATCTGTTATTGAAGAAGAGAACAAGTTAGAAGACCTCATAAAATTCCAATGGATATTTTGGTTGCTCCTGTCGCTACTTAGTTTAGAGTGGTTTGTTCGTAAGTGGGCTGGGGGGTACTAACGAATCTTTAATATTTGTTCAGATATGATATCATCTTTGTCTCTTACTCTAATGAAATACACTCCAGCCGCATATTGAGCCATGTCTATTCTGAATGTCTTTACTTTCAATAGGTTTTTGGTTTCAATTAGTTCGCCGATGGGATTGTAAATTTGGTATGAGATCTCATTAAATGTGTATCCTAAGACTATATTTAAATCTCCGAATGTAGGGTTTGGTCTGATCGAAATGTTGTCTGAGAGCCTTGGTGTATTGACGTAGACGCATTCACTAGTGTCTGTGCAGTCATTCTGATTTATCACAAGAGAGTACCAACCGTCTTTTGCAGGAGTAAAAAACCTCCTTGTAGCATCGGGCAATGGAATAGATTCTTGATTGCAAGTTGTCCATTGATATTCAGCCACATTCAAGGTCTCATTTGTACTCAGGATTCTGTCAGTCAAAGAAATGGAAGCATTTGCTGTATTCAGAGTAAAGTGAGATATAATTATGCTATCGCATCCTAAGTGGTTTGAAATTGTATCATAATAAGTGCCGCTTGAAGAATGAATATTTCCTGAAGGAGAAGTGAAATCAAAGCATGATACTACATTAGTTTCGGAGTACGATTTCGGGATTACTTGAAGCATCAAGCTATCGATGCCGCCAGGAGACCTTAGGAATATTTTTTTTGTCTTATTTGCAAATAGACTAACGATACTGTCTGTGCTAAATATAGTTGCAAACTTATTGTCGAGACTCCATTCAAATTTACCTTTGAACGTGCTATACAGTTTTACATATTCACCCTCACATACTGTTTCTGGACCCACTAAACATGGTGTTTCTGTAAGCGAAATGTTGTCTACAAAAAAATATGTCCTTAATAATTTTGGTTGTCCTAGATATTTTAAATAGTCGTTTTTTTTGCCAAAGTTTCCGAAAGTAAGCCATTCTTCGTCTCCTTTTGCTTTTAGTATTGACTCATTTTGATGCCAGGTAGTGTCGTTATAAACAATAGAGTCTACATAGTAATCAGCTGTATATGCAGTGTCAAAGTTCATGTAATGTGGGTTAGTAAATGGCAGATATTGTCTTATTGAGTCTACAGTTAACTTTACTCCGGCTGTATGCAATGAGAAGTCAGAATATCCAAGTCGTGCAGTATGAAATTTAAGGGCATATTTATGATTCTTAATTAGTTTAGATTTAAGCTTTGTTTGGACAGATTCACATACTAGTCCTTGCTCGTAAAAGGATGAAATCCCTGCTGCAATTCCAATAAATCCTCTGCCAGATTGAGGTAATTGATAATTTCTGTAATAATCAGTTGAATTCACTTGAAATATCTGATATGGTACTGAGTTTTCAGCATTTGTAGAGTTATAATGTATATAGTCTGGACTTCCAGCTGTGGGAGATAGCCAAGAGAGGAGATGTTGACTAAGATCTGACTCCTTTAATAGTCCGTCCGGTATTGACCAATATTCTTCAAAATCTCCATTAGGAACAAGGTTCATCTGTCCCAAGACAACCGTTGCAATTGAAATTAAAGGTATGAAAAGCAATAGTTTTCTCATTGTATGTCGGCTACTACTCTTCAAAGTTAAATAAATTAATAGTTAGTGGCT
>JBDNFQ010000004.1:0-2696 GCA_041689715.1 Bacteroidia bacterium | reverse complement strand
GTTCTCAGATATTAAAATTTTGGGTCTAGCTCCTCCAGCAGATGTCCCTATTTTGAAAATATTGATAAGACCTTGATTGTTTAGCTGAGTAGCTTGAGTTGCATTCTTGGTATCCAATACTGCTTTCAATACTTCGGTTATATCTTGCAAGTTTATACTTGTGTTGCTTGGAATATCTATGCTTGGTCTATATTCTAATGCACCCATTCCTCTATTGCCTATGTAGGCCAGTTGTTGTAGTGCATTTATTTTTTTGAGGTTAGTATGGCTAGATTCTAACCAAGTCTTGAATATTATGTTTCCAAACATATCGGGAAGCGAATCTGCTATTTGTGGTGGTAATCCTTTGAAAACGTCATTGTTGTATTGGCTGAAAACTTGTGTTTGGGATACTCGGCGTATGCTCCCCGTATTTGGAAATAGATTGGGGTATTTGTTTTCAGATAAAAAAGTGGGATTGTACTGAAAAAACGACTTGTTCTCATTTTCATCTAATCCTAATTTGCCTATTTCTATTCCAAAGCAGTATACGTCTATGCTATTGTTTTTTGCCATATTAGTACATTGAATCTATCTTTTTACTATCGCTAATCTGTTGGGTCAATAGCTCATTCAGGTTATCCAAGAGATTAAAGTGTTGAGCTACTTTTAGTAAGGTATCTATGGTAAAGTTTTTGCCAGATTCTAAGTTCTGTATGGTAATACGAGATAGGTCTAGTAACTCAGCAAGCTCTGTTTGTGATATGCTTTCTCGTTTGCGTAGTGCCTTTACCAGTTTGCCAAATTGTAGCTTCGTTTCTTTTATATTAGCAGTGTTATATAGCATATTATACTATGCAAATATAGGTAAAATACATAAAATGAATAGTATATTATGCATTTTGTGATATAAAGGTGCTTTCTGAAGGGATACCATTTTTATAGTAGAGAAGGGTAAAGTATATGCACGTAGGGTGTATAAACTGGATTCAGTGCAATTATCGCATTTGCTTCAATATCGTAATTGAACGCCATTTTTACTTGATTTGGATTTGCGTGCTACATTTCATACGCCACAATGGCTTAGATATCAAAAGATTAGTACTTGAATAGGACTTTTTGGCTTAAAGTTAAATTTGGAGGATATGTTGCAATTACACGAATAGATAGAGAAGTGAAGTTGAACTAAAACAATTCTCACATCTAACCTCTCCTATCTCAATACTAAAAAAAATGGATACTAAAAATTTTACAATAAAAAGCCAAGAAGCAATTCAAAAGGCTCAAGAACTGGCGATGATAGGCCAGCAGCAAGCTGTAGAAACAGGGCATATACTAAAAGCCTTATTTGTAGTAGACGAAGAAGTAATTTCATACGCTTTAAAGAAAGTAAATGCCAATACGCAACGGATAGAGCAAGCACTAGACGGAATACTGCAGAGCTATCCTAAAGTGAGTGGTGCCGGTAGTCAGTACCTAAGCAATGCTAGTCAGCAAACCCTTGTTAAAGCCAATACCTACCTCAAGGAGTTTGACGATGAGTTTGTCACTATAGAGCATATATTTTTAGCTATCATAGAAAGCAAAGATCAAGTAGGTAACTTACTTCAAGATGCAGGAGTATCTAAAAAGGATGTTGTCAAAGCTTTCAAAGAGCTAAGAGGCGGGAGCAGAGCCACAAGCAATAGTGCTGAGCAGCAGTATAACTCGCTAAATAAGTATGCTCGTAACCTGAATAATGAAGCTAAAAGTGGTAAACTAGATCCGGTAATAGGGCGTGACGATGAGATACGTAGAGTACTTCAAATACTCAGTAGACGAACGAAGAACAACCCTATACTCGTAGGAGAGCCAGGAGTAGGTAAGACAGCTATAGCCGAAGGCTTGGCTCACCGAATTATTAGTGGGGATGTGCCTGAGAATTTAAAATCTAAGCAGATCTATAGTCTAGATATGGGTTCTCTCATAGCAGGTGCTAAATACAAAGGTGAATTTGAGGAGCGACTAAAAGCGGTAATAAAAGAAGTAACCTCTGCGGATGGTGAGATAGTCATTTTTATAGATGAGATACATACGCTAGTAGGAGCGGGAGGTAGTGGAGAAGGAGCCATGGATGCTGCCAATATCCTGAAACCTGCTTTGGCTCGTGGAGAGCTAAAAGCTATAGGAGCTACTACACTGGCCGAGTATCAGAAGTACATAGAAAAGGACAAAGCATTAGAACGTCGTTTTCAAAAAGTACTGGTAGATGAGCCAAGTGCAGAAGATGCTATTTCCATACTGCGTGGTATCAAAGAGAAGTATGAAGTGCATCATAAAGTCCGAATCAAAGACGAAGCTGTAATAGCCGCGGTAGAATTATCTCAACGTTATATTTCTGATCGATTTTTGCCTGATAAGGCCATTGACCTTATGGATGAGTCCGCTGCTAAGCTGAGACTAGAGATAGACTCTGTACCCGAAGAGCTAGATGAGATAGAACGCAAGATTATGCAGCTCGAAATAGAGCGTGAAGCGATCAAAAGAGAGAAGGATGAGAAAAAACTTTCTGTGCTGAATAAAGAGATTGCCAATTTATCTGAAGAGCGTAATCAGATGAGAGCCAAGTGGCAAGAAGAGAAGGCTGTAGTGGATGGGATACAGACTAAGAAGAAGGAAATAGAAGCTTTTCGTATGGACGCAGATCGTGCAGAGCGAGCGGGAGATTTTGGTAAGGT
>JBDNFQ010000003.1:0-12483 GCA_041689715.1 Bacteroidia bacterium | reverse complement strand
GATTTTCAAATGCTTTGTTCAGATTCTCTATCATACTTTGTCTTGACTATCTTGTCCCATCGAGTGTTTCGCGATAGCGAAATGTACCGAGATGCGATTTTCAAATGCTTTGTTCAGATTCTTTATCATCTACTTTAGTTGCTACTGCTTTGTCGCCCTGAGTGCTCGCTGATAGGCGAGTGTACCGAAGGGCTGTTTTCGAATGCTTTGTCAAGATTTTTAATCATTTTATTTAGATGTTAGACATTAGATTTGAGAAGTTAGAATTGATCGGGATTGAGAAGTTTAAAGTCTCACATGTCATATCTAAAGTCTCAAGCTTATCTCTCATACCTCAGCCACATATAAGCACCATATACGATATGCCCCAGTCCAAATCCAGCTCCCCAAAAGTACAGTCCGTACTGTGTAAAAAAGAGTGCAAAAATACCCAGAATTACGTTGGCTACTCCAAGGACACGAATATCATTGAGCGTATATTTACTTCCATTGATAAGCCCTAGTCCATAGAATATCAGGAACATAGCAGCCATATACTGCTCTCCACCTTGCAGAGCGAAAGCGAGCCATACAAAGAAACCAACAACCATCGGAAATCCTATGTGTGCTAGCATACGAAGTGCAGTTTTATTGAAAATGGTTTGATTGTTTTTTTTGGCTTTTTGAGAGGTAAGGATGAATCCTGTAATCAATGCTGCAGCCATAACGTTCAAGCCTATGAATAAGAATCTGAATTGATCATTCGGATTAGCTATGAAGTGCTCACTGCTCGCATAGTCATGAGCAAAATAGGCACCAATAAGTGCATATACTCCTGCCATGATACCGCTCCATCCGCTAAGAGATAAGAAGCGGGTGCTTTTTTCCATCAGAGATCGAATCTCTTTGAGGTCTTTTATATGTTTTTCGTTACTCATATTGAAAGTACTTTGTAGTGCAAAGTTAATTTCGTTTTACACTCCTGCAATAAGAAAAAATGGATTTGGATGAATAGGGGAGTTTTTGGGATAAAGAGCACCCTAGTATTTTACCCCAAATCAAAATTTACAATAGCTGTATTACAAAATACAATTTACAGGTAGTGCAGTATACGTGTAACTTTACAATATATTTAAAACCAAAATATCATGAACAAATCAATTATCTTAGGCAGCATTGTCGCAGTAGGCTTACTATTAGCTAGTTGTGGTAATAGGGCAGCAGACGCAGATGGCTACTCTGGTGCTACCCAAAAAAATTATTCTAATAAAATAGCTACGAGTAACGCAGACTGGTGGCCAAACCAACTCAATGTCAGCATCCTCAGACAGCATTCTTCCTTGTCCAATCCTATGGATGAAGATTTTAATTATGCTACCGAGTTTCAAAAGCTGGACTACTTTGCACTAAAAAAAGATATAAACGCAGTACTTACAGAGTCGCAAGACTGGTGGCCTGCAGACTATGATAACTACGGCCCGTTTTTTATTCGTATGGCGTGGCACAGTGCAGGTACGTACCGCACAGGTGACGGTAGAGGCGGTTCTCGCTCAGGTCAGCAGCGTTTTGCTCCGCTCAATAGCTTTCCAGATAATGCTAATCTAGACAAGGCTCGCAGGTTATTATGGCCTATCAAGCAGAAGTATGGCAAGCAGATTTCGTGGGCAGACCTTATGGTGCTCACGGGCAATGTAGCTTTAGAAAACATGGGTTTCAAGACTTTTGGTTTTGCTGGAGGGAGAGAAGATGTATGGGAACCAAACACGGATGTTTACTGGGGTCCAGAAGAAAAATGGATGGACGATAAGCGATACAAAGGAGATAGAGAACTAGAGAATCCACTGGCAGCTGTGCAAATGGGATTGATTTATGTGAATCCAGAAGGACCTAATGGCAATCCAGATCCACTGCTAGCAGCTAATGATATTCGTGAGACCTTCGGTAGAATGGGAATGAACGACGAAGAAACTGTAGCACTCATAGCTGGAGGACATACACTCGGAAAAACGCACGGTGCAGGTCCAGCTTCTAATGTAGGAGCAGAGCCAGAGGCCGCAGGTATAGAAGAGCAAGGTTTTGGGTGGAAGAGTAAGTACAAGTCAGGTAAAGGAGCCGACGCTATCACCTCAGGTTTAGAGGTAATATGGACAAGTACGCCCGCCAAGTGGAGTCACCAGTATTTCTATAGTCTCTTTGAGCACGAGTGGGAGCTTACCAAAAGTCCAGCAGGAGCACATCAGTGGGTGGCTACTAATCCTAAGATGATGTTTCCAGATGCTTTTGATTCTGACAAAACCCATACACCTACTATGTTGACTACTGATTTGTCTATGCGTTTTGATCCTGTATACGAGAAGATATCGCGTGATTTTTATGAAAACCCCGCTAAGTTTGACGATGCCTTTGCACGAGCTTGGTTTAAGTTAACACACCGCGATATGGGACCTAATACTACGTACCTAGGGCCAGAAGCACCTACGGAAAACCTAATCTGGCAAGATCCAGTACCAAAGGCAGATTACACTAAAATAAATACGGCTGATATAGCTTCGCTTAAAAATCAAATACTTAACTCAGGTTTAACTATCAGTGAGTTAGTGTCTACTGCATGGGCTTCGGCATCTACCTATCGAGAGTCAGATAGACGTGGGGGTGCCAATGGTGCTCGTATTCGTCTAGCTCCGCAAAAGGACTGGGAAGTCAATAATCCCGTGCAGCTAAAGAAAGTGCTGACCGTATTAGAAAAGATACAAACGAATTTTAATGCCAAGTCAGGTGCTAAAAAAGTATCACTAGCAGATCTTATTGTACTCGGCGGCAGTGCAGCAGTAGAAAAAGCCGCTGCCAATGCAGGCTATAAGGTAAATGTACCTTTCGATGCAGGAAGAACTGATGCTAAAAAAGAACAGACGGATATAGCTTCATTTGCACTACTAGAGCCTATGGCAGATGGATTTAGGAACTACCTCAAAACGAGATATAAACTCACTACTGAGGAACTACTAGTAGACAAAGCACAACTGCTTACACTCACTGCTCCAGAGATGACGGTATTGCTCGGCGGTATGCGTTCACTCGGCACTAACTATGACGGCTCTCAAAAAGGAATGCTTGGAATAGAAAAGGACAAGCTAGGCAATGCGTTTTTCGTAAATCTACTCAGTATGGATACCAAGTGGGAAGCCACTTCAGATACCAAGGAAGACTTTATAGGAAAAGACCGAAAAACGGATAAGCAAAAATGGACGGCCACTAGAGCGGACCTTGTCTTTGGGTCTCACTCAGAGTTACGTGCTATAGCAGAGGTATACGCCAGTGCAGACGCCAATGAGAGATTCATTCAGGACTTTGTAGCCGCATGGTACAAGGTGATGAACCTAGACAGATTTGATCTGAAGTAAAACTGCAACTAATAATTTTATAGAAAAGCTAGTCCGAGAGGGCTAGCTTTTTTTTGATACCTTTAAATATTTCTCGTGCTTTATAATACTTACTATTAGTTGAGAGAAGTTTGAACTTTTCTTGATGTTTTAGAATACCATACATATGTATTTCTGAGAGAAGAGGACTTTTCCCTATGATGATCTTTTTTATCTCAGAAGGGTGAATAGAACGTTTATCATAATTCCAGTTTAATGCACTTACTTTTAGGTAGTCTGATTTTAGATGTAGTTTGAAAAATATTATCCGACAGATGTGATAAATTAGACGAGCGGTGATAAGAGAGAATATTATTCCGAAAAACAAGTGGCCTTGTAGAAAACCTGCTGGAACAAGTATTAGATTAACTAGTATAATTGGTATTACTGCCCAATCTAATGGGTGTAGTTTTCGAGAAATAATAATTCCATCATTCTTTTGGTTGACCTTAAATCCTATTTCCTCTAATATTTTCCAATCATTAAGTTTCACGAAATCAAAAGTAAGATAATTAGGGATAAACGTTTGAGTTTGCACTTGCATTTGTTATCCTATCTTCGCACTATGTTCCCATCATTACAAGGAAACGGGCGTATCTGGATATACGTAGCCAATAGAGAACTAACTGCTACTGAGGTGGTAGATACCAAAGTAAAACTTGCAGTATTCTGTGAGAGTTGGGCTGCTCATGGCAATCAGCTGAAAGCAGATTTTGATGTATTGCATAGCCAGCTACTGGTGCTCGGAGTAGATGAGCAGGTAGAGGCGGCCAGTGGTTGCTCTATAGACAAAGCTACTGCTATTTTTCAGCAGATAGACTCAGAGTTGCAGCTAGATTTATTCAACAGAATGAATCTTACCTTCCTTCAAAACGAAGAAATACGCATAGTCAAAATGCAAGATATTAATCAAGCGTATAGAAGCGGTTTGATACAAGATGATACAGTGTTTCTGGATAATACCATAAGCATTCTATCAGACCTGAGAACGAGATGGCAAGTCATGTTTAAAGAGTCTTGGGCCTATAAAAGAGTAAAAAAAGTAGAAGAGTTAAAGGGTTAAAAAAGTAAAATTAATTTGAATATAATTTTAAACAAATCAACTAATTCATCCATTAAATAAGAAAGCATTGCCAAAATTTCTACTCATAGAATCATCTGGGGATGTGTGCTCTGCCGCTGTATCTAGCGGCACAGAAATCATCGCAGAAAAATCCATACAAGAAAAGAACTCTCACTCTAACTACTTAGCCAGCTTTGTAGATGAAGTGCTTAAAAAATCGGGTCTGCAAATATCAGATTTAGATGCAGTAGTGATAGGTGGTGGTCCGGGGTCTTATACCGGTTTGCGTATTGGGTGTAGTTTAGCAAAAGGTTTGTGCTTCGGTGCCGACATTCCACTCATCGCTTGCTCCTCACTCAAAGCCTTGGCGGCAGCTGCTTTAGAACAAAATCAGAACATAGATATGGTGGTTACATTAATAGATGCTCGAAGAATGGATGCGTATTTAGGGGTATTTGACAAGCAATTGAATACTATAGTAGCTGAGCAGTTTGTCACAATAGATGCACAACTGGCTGTTGATTATGTAAAGGGCGAAACCGTAGCTTGCGGATCGGGAGCTAGTAAATGGATTGAGGAATTTACTCCAGATGGCGTTTTAGAGCATTCGTTTTCAGGCATTTATGCCAAGGACTTGCTAAGAGAAGCTCTGCTTAAATGGGAAAAAAAAGAGGTTGTAGACCTAGCGTACTACGAGCCAAATTACATCAAGTCCGTTTTTGTCACAAAACCTAAGCCCAAATTTTAAGTTAAAGTAACATTAGACCACTTTGGTCGCCCTATATTTGTAGTCTTATTTTTAGATGAAGTTTAACGCTATCATAGCCATTCTTTTATTGTCGATTTGTGCATCTGCACAAACTTTTGACGAGAAAACTACCACTGCTTCTAATGTTAGACTCAATGTATCTAACTCTGGAACATACGGAAATGCATTTAGAGGATATAGAGATGGTTCAGGAAATCCATCTGGTGAATACCCTGCTGGTAGTGGGATAGAGCATATTTTCGAAAGCGGAATATGGTTTGGAGGTTTAATCAATGGAGCCACCGTTGGAGTAAGTACCGCTGCTGTAGATGCACCGCAAGGGTATAGTACAGGGTCTGCAGGTTTTGAGTTTTATCCAGAGGTAGGAGCCATACTCAAGGAGAGCTCATCACTACGTAATAGTCCTTTTTATAGCCCATCAGCTATATCTCACCAAGATTTTGTAGCGGTATATTCAGATAAAAATGTGCAAGTGCCAGGTACTCAAACGCAGATAGGTTCGCACACCGACCCCCTGTTTGTAGAGGTAACAGCTCGTACGTACAATTACAATTTTAGCTTTAGTGATTTCTTTGTTATTCTAGATTTTGACATAGAGAATATAGGAGCAAATACGATAGACAGTGCATACTTTGGTCTCTGGGCCAATACTGTAGTGCGTAATATTAATATAACTCCTGCGGGTAGCGGTGGAGCTGCTTTTTATAATAAAGGAGCTAATGGATATATGGATAGCTTACATATGGCTTATTGCTACGATCATTCTGGCGATGTAGGTTTTACAGAAAGCTATGCTGCACAAAAGTTTCTAGGTGCAGAAGACAAAAATGGGTTCCATACGCCTATTACTGATGCCCGATTTAAAGCTCACTACAATGCTTGGCAGTTTAATAGCACTTCGGATCCGGTGTATTTTCAACCGACTAATGATAATACTCGTTATCAAAAGATGACGAAGGGACTCAATGATCAGCCTTGCTGGGCAGAAAACAACACTACCAACTCGGGGTGTGGTACTAAGAGCTATCAAGAACAGCTAAATGAAGCTGGCAATAGATCTGATTTAGTCTCTGTAGGTCCGTTTTTAAGTTTTGAACCAGGGGATAAAATAAAAGTAAGCTACGCTTACATTTTTGCTAAGAAAAAGGAGGACGGTAACCCGAACAGTGAAAATAGTGCAATTCAGCGAAGTACGCTTATTGCTAATGCCTCTTGGGCTCAAACAGCATATAATGGTGAAGATGTTAACTCCAACGGCATATTAGATGCAGGTGAAGACTTGAACGGGGACAATAAACTCACTCGCTTTATTTTACCTGCACCGCCTGAAATTCCAAATACCAAGATTTTCACTTCTGAGAATAAAATAGAAATTTATTGGGCCAACAATGCAGAATCAAGCATAGACCCTATAAGTCAATTGCAAGATTTTGAAGGATACCGTTTATACATGACCAAACTTGGTTTTGATGTGACAGATGTTCCTAACCTACAAAGAGACTTAGTGAAAATAGCGGAGTACGACATTGCTGCAAATGGGTATAACTACGAAATAGGTTTTGAAGCCGTAAAGCTTGTTCAGCCTGTCACTTTTGAAGGAGATACGACTATCTATGATTATAAATATACTATAGATAATGTGCTTAACGGGTGGCAATATGCTATCTCTGTTACAGCATTTGATAGAGGAAATGAGGAAAGCAACTTAGAAAGCTTAGAGAGTAGTCCGCTAGCTAATAATTATAGGGCATTTGCTGGAAAGCCAGCGAATGAGAATCTAGAAACCAATGCTCCCTTTGCATATCCTAATCCGTATTATGCCGGGGCTAGTTGGGAAGGACGCAGTAGTTTTCAAGAGCAAACAAGAAAACTTTACTTTGCGAATTTGCCTGCTAATTGTGAAATAACTGTATTTACTGCAGCTGGAGATTTTCTAGATCAAATCACACATAACGGACAGTACGATGGCAGCGATATACGATGGAATCAGACCTTCGGTGCAGAGAATGCTTCACAAAACGTTTTTAGCGGAGGAGAGCATGCTTGGGATTTGCTTACAGAAAATACGCAGATAATAGCTCGAGGGATCTATATATTCACAGTAAAAGACTTAGACACGGGTAAGCTTTATAAAAGCAAGTTTGCCGTAATCAAATAATAAATTTAGAAATAATACAAAATGAAAAAACAATTATTATCATTAGCATTTGGCTTAGTTACAGTGCTTTTTGCTACAGCACAAACTACTGTGTCGGTTCGTGACATTCAATTCATTAGCCCAAGTGATTTGGCTAGTTGCAAAGACTTAAGTGCCTACGACGGACAAGAAGTAAGAACAGTTGGTGTGGTTATGCACGACGGAGGACTTACAGAACTTTCTTCGGGATCTGTGACGGGTGGTTATAGACCTGGTGTACATTTATTAGATACCGGAGCACAAGGAGCCATGGGCAATTTCGCAGGTATCCAAATACACGGTGTATATGCAGCACAACCTAGCCAGCCAGTCACTGCTCTAGATAATCTAGTAGCAGGTATGATAGTAGAAATAGTGGGTAAAGTAGGAAATTATAGTGGAGAAACACAAATTTTTCCAAAGGATAACTCTTCTGTTTCTGTTATAGGTACTACTTCTGCACCACAACCAGATACTATTAGTCTTGGGTTGTTAAACGATAACTCTAGAACCAATATTTATACAACTGGTGAAGCATGGGAAGGTTCTTTAGTAACTATTGAAAATCTAACCGTAATTAGTGTAAGTATTTTTAGTGGGAATAGAGTGAGTTTTGATGTCTCAGATGATAACGGAAACTTAATGAACGTATCAGATAGATTTTTAGTTCAAAAACAATCTAGTTGGACAACGGTTAATCAATCTTCTCCTCAGACGAACGGTAGTTTTGTAGCTCCAATAGTGGGCACAAAGTTTGCCTCACTTTCAGGTATAATTTTACATTCTCAGAATGGATGTTCTGGCGGCACAGGTAGAGGCTATGAGTTAAATCCTTTTGATACTAGCCACTACAAGGTAGGAGATACTCCTCCAAGTATAACAGAAGTGAGCAGAGATCCACTCGTGCCTTCCGCTTTAGATGCAGTTACTATCTCAGCCAAAATCATAGATTTCAATGGTACAGTATCTAGCCAAAGCTTATATTACTCTGCTAACCTAACACAGGATAACGATCAGTTTACAGTAGTAGCGATGACTTTAAAATCTAGTTCTACAGATGAATATGAAGCAACTATTCCAGCATTTGCTGATGGAACGGAAGTGCGTTATTACATCAAAGCAGTAGATAATGATACCAATGAAAGTTATGAGCCATTTACATCTTCTAATACTACAGGAGCTACATCTTTCTATACTGTAAGAAATGCTGGTCTTACCATAGTTGATTTACAAAAAGTACTAAATCCTACATCTGATGCTAGTCCGTACAGAGATAAAGTAGTAACGGTGAAAGGGTATATATCTGCTAGTGCCAAGTCTTATGACCTAGAAGATATCTATATGCAAGATAAAGATGCTACAGAGTGGGCAGGTATCAAACTTACAGGTAATGCAGATCTATTAGACCTTTACAGAACTGAAGAAGTAGAAGTAACGGGTACTGTAGAAGAGTCATTTGGATTTACTCAATTAGTAGTGAGCTCTGTATCTAAAACGGGGAAAACTGCGGAGATAGTACCGGTAGAAGTACAAGTGAGTGACAGTGCAGGAAGAGCAAACGGAGGATTTGAAAAATACGAAAGTATGTTGGTGAAAATGGTCAATACAGGGGGTAAGGTAAAAATCTCTAACCCACGTCTAAATCCATTTGGGGAGTGGACTATCGCAAACGACACAGGAGCTTCTTTCGCTAACAGTACTAAAGTGCAAACAGGTGTCAAGAATAGTAATAACAACTCTTCTCTTTGGGTATCTGTAGTGGCGGATAGTATTTTTGAAAATACAGAAGGTATCATGGAAGTACCTTTAGTAGAAGCTTCTAAAGAATTAGATATGGATGCTATAATAGGTGTCCTTTATTACGGTTTTAGCCAGTTTGCTCTTAAGCCAAGAAATAATGATGACATCATTGGTTTTAGTGTGGAGTTAGAGCCAGCTAAGTATGCAGAGGATACAGCTACTAATAGTGTAGTAGATTTTAAAGCACTTGGGGTTTCTTTCTATCCAAATCCTGCTACTAACGTTTTATACTTCAACGCAGAAAATGCTGAGAACGGCACTGTGGTAGTAAGAAGTTTAGACGGAAGAGAGCTTTCTTCTACTCAAATAATGGCTTCTACTAGAGTAGACGTATCTTCACTTACTAGCGGAGTATATCTATTAGAATTCACAACAAATAAAGGCCAAAGGGCATCTGCGAAGTTCATAAAGCTTTAATGTCTCCTAGACCTTTAACATATTCAAACATTAGACTGAGCACCTTGGTGCTCAGTCTATTTGTATTGGTTTCTTCTTGTAAAAAAGGAGAACAATTGCCTAATATGGCTCCCAATACACAACTCTCGATAGAGAAGATAAATCTAACCGGAGAGAATAGACTCAATAGTACTGTAAACCTTTCTTGGTTTGGTACAGATGTAGATGGCTACATCGTAGGGTATGAGTTTAAAATAAATGAAGGGGAATGGCTGCCTACCAATCTGCAAGACAGCACATTCTTGTTTAATATAGACCCAGACCAAGACTCTACGGATATAGATTTTTATGTACGAGCTATAGATAATGAAGGCGTAGTAGATGCCACACCTGCTTACCTAAGGGTGCCGCTTAAAAATAGCCCACCTATAGTAACGTTTGAAGAGGCTTCGTTACCTGCAGATACTACTAATCTTGTTTTCACCTTCAGATATAGAGCGTCAGACCCTGATGGTAATTCAACTTTAAAAGAAATTTTTCTAAAAGCCAATACTGGCGATTGGACGTCAATAGACCTAAATCAAAAACTGATAAGCCTAGTGCCAACAGACCCTGAGTCTACAGGAGTAGGTACTGCAAATGTGTATTACGGTTTAGAGACCACACCCGCATTTACCATTGATGGTTATCATAATGGCGGTGACAATATTATTCAGCTGAAAGTGTCTGATATAGCCAATTCTGAAAGTGCAATAGATAGTACGCCAAGTACTTTTGTAAAACCGCAAACAAGTGACTTGCTCATAGTAAGTGGTCATAATCAGACAACATCTGATGAATATACGGCTTTAGTCACTGCTAATTACGGTGGTGCCGATGTAGTAGAATATTTAAAAGACGGAGGTAAATATCATCCGAAGTTTTGGGATCCTACTTTTAAACTTCTTGCTTCTGAATACGACAAAATATTCATACATACAGAAGAGGGTACTACAAGTAATCCACTCACCGGCTTAGATGCTAAGCTACTAGATTTCGCAGCACCTATCATACAGTATTTAATAGACTCGGATAAAAAGATACTAATCTCTACCGCTTTTTCTAATAACGCTGATTTATCCATAATTGGAGGTGTTCTTTCCATAGATAGTTTTAGTAGTAGCAGAGGACAAGCATTTTTTACCAATGATAGTTTGGCGATAAGTACAGATGTAGATTATGCGAACTTGCAACCGACAAATTTTCTATTGGCCGCAGATCCATTTTATCCAGCTTTAGAAGCAGAAGTGCTTTACAAAGCTCAGTTAACACCGAGTGGTGGATGGCAAGGCCCAAGAACCATTGCCATACGAAGACGCAATAGTGCGTCTAATGTAAACCTCGTACTTTTTACTGTGGAGCTACATAAAATAAATAAAATCAAGGCTAACCAAAACGCAGTAATCTCAAAAATACTCAATGAAGCATTTAATTGGTAGTATACTAGCTCTAGTTATAAGCATATCTTGCTTTGCACAAACAGGCACCCTTAGAGGAACTCTAGTAGATGAAGAATCTGGAGAAAACTTGGTAGGTGCATACGTGCGTATAGTGGGAACTTATGGAGCTGCTATATCTGAGATAGATGGTAGTTTTAAGATAGAAAATATAAAGCCAGGTACCTACTCTGTAAATATCTCTTTTATGGGATATCAGCAGAAGGTATATAATGATATAGACATAGTGGCTGGCATGGCCAAGGTGCTTAATGTGAAAATGACATCACGTACTAACACTTTCGAAACTGTGAAAATAGTAGGTAAAAAGAAAATAGTAGATCTAGATGATGCCAAAAGTAGTATTACCCTGAACAAGAAAGATATAGCAGATATGAACGTGCGAGATGTACAAGAGGTAGTTGCTATACAAGCGGGTGTTTCTAAGTCTCCAGACGGTATCCAGATACGTGGAGCACGTGTATACGAAACCTCTTTCAACATAGATAATATTAGTGCTCAAGATCCGCTGGCAGGTACGGGATTTGGTGTGCAAGTAGCGAGTGGTAGTATAGGCGAGCTAGAACTGATAACGGGAGGTGCAGGTGCCGAGCACGACGGTGGCACAGCTGGGGTTATTAGCACTACTATAAAAGAAGGGTCAGATCAGTTTGAAATAGCAGGAAGTTGGCAAAGAGATAATTTTGGAGGCAATCCTAGTTTCGGTTGGCATACAGATATAGGCGAGTTATCATTCGGAGGTAAAATAAAGATTAAAAAGAGGAAATTTTATTACTTTAATAACGTAACTCTAAATATTACAGATGACTATTTTGGAGCTACTGCTAAGCAGCTGCACAGTTCTCTGCTTTCTAATAATGATAGTCTGTGGGCCCCTCGCCAGACTAATCAGTTTACACATACATTTAAGGTATCTCACGAGCTCAACCAAAAGACTAAAATTACCGTAACCAATCAGCATAGTTTAAGTATTAATCAAAATACAAGAACATTACAGATCGTTGGTTTTGATGCCATATTAGCTCCAGGTTTTCAGTTTGATAGAAGCTTAAATCTAGACAATGCTACTACGTACACACATCACTCTAATCTTACCGCTATCAATGTAAAAAGAACTATCAATGATAAGCTAATAGGGAATCTATCGTTGGGTAGATTATTTACCAATCTAAGGGCAGATGCCAATGGAAGACCCTTTCGCTCAGGGACTGTAGACCAAGTATATGATGAAGAGAGTATAGTAACAGATCCTGTACAGATTTTCAATCCAAATGGTTTTGTACAGTTTGTACTACCTGGTCCAGGTCTTATAAATAATGGAGGAATTAGCTCCACGTGGCACGATCACTATGCACGTGAGTTTACTATCAAAACGAGTTTTAAAT
>JBDNFQ010000002.1:0-3687 GCA_041689715.1 Bacteroidia bacterium | reverse complement strand
TTTTCAAAGTCAAAACCTGCAGTATCTACTGTAGACCAATCTGAAGTATCTGTGCCATATATATATAGCTCTGTACCTGCATTCTCATTGATGATGATGCTTGCTCCTCTCATATTTGTGGTAAGACCGATATCCCAAGTAGCTCTATCTAGCTCTGATTTATCTTGGGTTTCAAAATCATAGTATACGTCCATAGCCCCGCCTCTAGAGATTACAGAATCAGCAGTTTGTGCGTTTCCGACCAAAGCAGCTAGTATAAAAAGAGTTGTAAAAATTTTATTCATTATCTTATTTTTTATTTGTGGTGCAAAAGAACGGGTGCCTCTTGGTACTAAATAACCAATACAGAAATAAAAATACCCCGAAACGTAAAAACAGTATGAGCATTGTCATAATTATAAATGCTCAAAATCAGGGACTTAACTATATCAAACATTTTTGGCTTATTTTTGTTGTCGTAGAAATAGCCCAAAAATGAGCAACGAATCCATAGCATTAAAAATACTAAAAACGAGTCCACAACCCACTGACTATCAGTATACCAATGGCACTATCTGCTTATTCATCACAGCTACTCGCGGTGTAGAAATGCCTATGGGCCAACGTAGCGTGCCACTTCCGCCTCATTCTATCTATTTATTTTATGATCAAAAAAGAAGCTTTAATCTAGCATTCGTAGCCAAAGAAATCACCCAGTTTTGTATTATCAACCTGAGCATAGATACACTGCACCAAATTATAGCACAAGGTACGGACGAACTCAACTTCTCACAAGCAGCCATTTTCGAAAAAGAACAATACCACCACTTTGAAGAAGCAAGTACAACGGTGCGTAGATGTGTGCACGAGATACTAGAGAACCAGAATAATCACCTACTAAAGGAAGCAAAGAAATATGCCATATTAGATGACTACTTCAATGCTAGTAAAAGACAAACAGCATACAAGTGTCCTTTTTTAAACCAAAAAGAAAACGTGACGAAAGTGAGAGATGCCAAACAATATCTGATATCTGACTTACAAAATGCTCCTACTATAAAGCAACTCGCAAAGTACGTAGCTCTTAATGAGCACAATCTTAAGACCGGGTTTAAGGAAATCTACGGCAAAACTATACACGCCTTTGTAAAAGACTATAAGATGAGCAAAGCACGCGAACTCATTATTAAAAGACAGTTTCAGATAGCAGAAATAGCGGATCAACTTGGCTACACCAATGTAAGTCACTTTATAGATGCCTTTAAAAAGAAGTTTGGAGTAACTCCTAAAAAGTTCGAATTGAGTTTGACGTAGGAAAACAAGGTTTAAATTTTGGTATACTTCACCTCCAGAACCTAGGTCTATATCAAGAGAGAATCCTACTAAATAATTCCCATAAAGAATACCTTTGAAACCAATGCATAAATTATTTAACCTATTCACCATTCTTTTAATTGGCACGTTAATATCTAATGCCCAAGGCTTTCTCCAAACACCCATAGAAGGTAATCAAGGTAAGGAATGGATCATAGTAAACTATGTAGACTGGGATAACACGGGATTCCAAGATCATAATTGTGGCTCAAAAAGCTATGATGGACATCAAGGAACAGATTTCACCATCCGTAGCTTTGAGCACATGGATGAAGGTGTAAAAGTATACGCCGCAGCAAGTGGAAGAGTCACTTTTACTAAAGACGGAGAATTTGATAGAGAAACTGCAGGTGACGTCACCAAACTACTCGGAAACTATGTAGCTATAAAGCATCCAAATAAATACTATACCTACTACGGTCACTTAAGGAAAAATAGTATTCTGGTAGCTGAAGGAGATAGTGTGACCGCTGGAGATCTTATAGGCTACGTAGGCAGCAGTGGCAACAGTACAGACCCGCACCTTCACTTTGAGGTATGGTATGATAGCTTATATGTAGTAGACCCATTTAGCGGAACTTGCGGCAATCCTAGTTCATTATTTTTAGACCCACCTACATATGACACTAGCTTTAAGGTATGGGAAAGCGGTTTGCATCTCAAAAGCGACTTAACTATAAATGATCTAAGAGAGAGAATAGTTACCATAGAAAAACCATACACAATAGCTCCTTCTTCAGATTCCTCTCTTTATTTTTGGGCACAGCTTCTGGGATTAAGAAAAGGAAAGGAACTCAGTTTCACCTGGTATACACCAAATGCAACAGAATGGTCTAACTACACATTCACATTAGATCAAGACTACTGGTACTATTACGCTTTTAGTTTTATAAATCACCAAGACTTAGCGGAAGGTGCATGGACAGTAGAACTAGAATATGATGGAAATAAAGTTGCGGATACAAATTTTACCGTTGGTAAAACTGCCTCTCAGACTAGTCTATTCAAGACAAATCTTTGTAATGCTTACTCTAAAAGTACACTTGCAGAGCTATTGGCAAATCCACAACTGGAAGTGAGCGTATACGATATGCAATGCAAATCTGTAGACGCCTCCTACCCTATTTTACCTGGTATATATAGCCTTCGAATAGCAGGTCCAAAAGGAGTATGCACGCTAAAAAGAGGGATGAAGTAAATAGGAAAATAGCACCTTAAGAGCACTTAGCGTAGATGGCTATAAAACAGGCAGAGAAGGCGGAATAGACAACCTATACACTATCACAAATCATACTAATTACGATATGAATTACTCCTTTATGTAAGGGGTAGGTACAATTAGTACAAAATAGGTATGTGAGAATAAGGAAATATACTGTCTGCTCCCGAAACCAAAGTAGCGTCTACTCTGTTTTACTTGCAAATGCTTTACACTCTATTCTTCATTTTGATCCAAACTATGTCACCATCCATTATTTATGATTTTCAAAAAGACGTCTCTACTGTCAATTGGCAAATAGTAGATGATGGAGTAATGGGCGGACTGTCACAAGGTAAACTAAAGCTAGACGAAGAAGGGCACGGCGTGTATTCTGGCACCGTCTCTACAGAAAATAATGGTGGATTCTCTTCTCTTCGATATCGCTTCAATGCCATAGAAGCATCAGAAGAACAAAGCATAGTGCTCCGTATCAAAGGAGACGGCAAAAAGTACCAGTTTAGAGTGAAGGACAAAGTAAATCAATACCACTCATACATATATGACTTTCAAACTAGCGGAGAGTGGCAGACTATAAAAATACCATTAGCCGAGATGTATCCGTCCTTCCGAGGCAGAAAACTCAACATCCCAAACTTCAATCACTCGCATATAGAAGAAATCGCCTTTCTTATTGGCAATAAAAAAGCAGAGAGTTTTGAGTTGAAGATAGACAAGATAGAAGTAGAATAATCTCTACGTACCTGTCATTTATCAGTCAGATAACTGTATTCCTTTCTCAGTCACCCATTTCTCAGTTATGATTGTTCCTCAAATGAATAAAATCTTGAAAAACGCCCTACTTATCCTTTTGTGTTTACTTACAGCGTCCATCTTCACTCGTTGCCAAAATACTGAGTCACTTATTTCAGTGGATGACTCTGCAGATCAAACGCAATGGTGTACAGCTCGGTTCAGCATTACGTTTACTCAAGGAATAGCAACAGATCTTCAGTTGATTATTATCTAATTCCAGGCCCTGTAACTGGATATTTCGCTGTTATGTTAGATTCGTAACCTAGTGAATCGCATCCTACACTTTAAAAACATATGCCTAATTCCACCTACTGGGTTTG
>JBDNFQ010000001.1:0-4531 GCA_041689715.1 Bacteroidia bacterium | reverse complement strand
TCCTCAGCAGTCTTTGGAGTGCTGTCTAAGAAACCACGTTCTTTCATCCACTCATCATTAAATGCTTTACCCATATAGCGAGTAGCGTGATCGTGGAATAGTACTACGACCACATCTGTTGGCTTGAGCATGTGAGCACATTGTAGGATTCCTTTTACTGCACTTCCTGCACTATTTCCTACTAGCATTCCTTCTTCTCTAGCTAGTTTTCTTTGCCATAGTAGTCCGTCTTTATCTGTCACTTTCTCAAAGTGATCTATCATATCAAAGTTGACATTCTCCGGTAATATATCTTCACCTATTCCTTCTGTGATATACGGATAGATTTCTTTCTCATCAAAAATGCCCGTTTCCTTGTATTTTTTAAATACAGATCCATAAGTGTCTATTCCCCAGCACTGGATGTCTGGATTTTTTTCTTTCAGGTATCTGCCCACACCGCTTATAGTACCTCCAGTACCTACACCTACTACAAAGTGAGTTATTTTACCTTCTGTCTGTTCCCAGATTTCTGGGCCAGTACTCTCGTAGTGAGCTATGGCATTACTGGGGTTATCATATTGGTTTACGTACCACGCATTAGGTATTTCATCACCTAGTCTTTTGGATACAGAGTAGTAGGAGCGAGGGTCCTTAGGATCTACATCCGTAGGACATACGATTACTTCTGCACCTACTGCCTTTAGGGCATCTACCTTCTCTTTACTCTGCTTATCCGTAGTTACGAAGATGCATTTGTATCCTTTTATTACTCCGACTATAGCAAGTCCCATTCCTGTATTGCCACTTGTACCTTCTACTATTATACCTCCTGGTTTTAGTCTGCCATCTGCTTCAGCATCTAGTATCATTTTAAGGGCCATGCGGTCTTTTACCGAGTTGCCAGGGTTGGTAGTTTCTATTTTAGCCAGTACCAAGCAAGGGAGGCTTTCTACGGTCTTATTTAGTTTTACAAGAGGAGTGTTTCCTATGGTTTCTAGTATGTCGTTGTAATACATTGCGGCAAATGTAAGGAAGTAGAAGTCTAAATTTAGTCTTTTGTATTACCATTTAATACCCCGAATATTGTCGCAACCAGTTACGTCTCCTAAGTAAAAAAAGCGACTAATAGTCAGCCTCTATTATCTTTAGTATATTTGGTTTGCGGACTTGGTATAAGGTCAATAAGTTTCAACCTCTATGGTGGCTAGGTGCTTTCTTATTCATTACCTATATATTCTCTAGCTGGCATATGTGGTGGTACGGCGGTACGTGGGGCACGCGGGTTTTTATTGAGTATCTTTTATTCTTTAGTATACCGCTTGCTATTTTTCTTAATACGTTAAAAGGACGCTGGCTCAAGGTAGTAGTTACCATAGCTTGTCTCTTCATTTTTAATACTATTTTGCAGCAGTATCAATACAGAAAAGGCATTTTACACTATGAGCAAATGACCTGGCAGAACTATAAGGATATCTTCCTTTATCCTATCGTCCCTTAGCGGGCGTCTATTTAGACAGTGTTTTTATCAGATTAGAGTAGGATAATTTGTCAAAATTTAGAGATTTGTGGCACATTAAAACAAAAATGAAAAAATTTTACACGTTAATTTTAGGTTTAGCTGCAGTATTTAGCAGCTTTTTTGCCAAAGCAGATGAGGGAATGTGGATTCCTGCATTGCTTACAGATAACTATTCGGAGATGCAGAGACTCGGTCTTACACTTACTCCTGAGCAGATTTATAGTGTTAATAATAGCAGTATGAAAGATGCCATAGTAAGACTAGGCAGAGGTTTTTGTACAGGTGAGATTATCAGTAATCAAGGTCTCATACTTACTAATCACCACTGCGGGTACGACGCTATCCAGTCACTAAGTACTACCGCTGCCAATCACTTAAAAAATGGTTTTTGGGCTAAGACAAAAAGCGAAGAACTGCCAGCAGGATTCAGTGTTTCTTTTTTAGTAAAGATAGTAGACATCACAGATGATATACTAGAGGGTATAGACGATACTACAAATAATGTAATGAGGAAAACTCTAATAGGTGAGCATTCTTCTACATTGAAAAAAGATTTTTCTAATGATGGAGCTTATGTTGTAGACATCAAAGAAATGTTCAGCGGTAACAGATATTTTGCGTATGTATATGAAACATTTGGGGATGTAAGACTAGTAGGTACCCCTCCAGAGAGTGTTGGAAAATATGGAGGTGACACAGATAATTGGATGTGGCCACGTCATACGGGAGATTTCTCTATGTTCAGAGTTTACGCAAGCAAAGACAATAAGGCGACTAAAGAATTTTCTACGGATAACGTACCTTACATACCTAAGCATCACTTACCAGTAAGTATGAAAGGGGTAGAGCAAGGAGATTTTGCTATGATATGGGGTTTTCCAGGATCTACGGATAGATATCTTTCTTCTTACGGAGTAAAGAACGCTACAGATCTAGACCAACCAGCTCGTGTAAAAATAAGAAGAGCTAAACTAGATGCATATGAAAAATACCAAGTACAAGATGAGGCTGTTGATTTGATGTACTCTTCTAAGCACGCACAAGTAGCCAACTATTGGAAATACTTTATGGGTCAAACTAGAGGGTTAAAAAGACTAGATATAGAAGGAAAGAAAAGAGCTGAAGAAGAAGAATTTACTAGATGGGTAAATAGTGGTGATGCAGCTCGCAAGGCCAAGTACGGCGATGTTATAAGAATGTACCAAGAAGCCTACAAGGTGTATGATGAGAAGATACTAGCACAGACGTATTGGATGGAAGCTATTTACGGTATAGAGTTTACCAAGTATGGTTTTGGCTACAGCAGACTACAAGGTCTATATGAGGGTTTTGGGGAGGAAAAAGACAAGGATAAAAAAGCGAAGGCTCAAGAACAGATAGATGAGACAATTGCTAGCTTAAAGGCTGGTACAGATGCTAATTTTAAAGATTACTATAAGCCTATAGATAGAGATGTAACTGAGGCTATGCTTACTTTTTACGTAAATGATATTCCTGCGGATTTACGTCCTGCAGATTTCAATAAGATGCTAGCTAAGTTTAAAGGGAATATCAAGAAAATGGCAGATGAGATTTTTGAAAACTCATTCTTGGTAGATAAATCAAAAGCAGAAGGATTCTTGAGCAAACCGAGTGCTAAGAAGCTAAAGAAAGATTGTGGAGTTAAGTTTTCTGGTATAATGCTCGATTATTACCTAGGCGAGATTCAAGCCATGTTTGGTGAGGCTGGTGAAAAAAGAGCTAAAGCAGATAGACTGTATAAAGCTGCTCTTTTTGAGATGTATCCGAACAAAGCTTTTGCTCCAAATGCAAACAGCTGTATGCGTTTTAGCTATGGTCAAGTGTTAGACTATTCACCTGCGGATGCAGTGAAATATAAGCACTATACTACTATGGCAGGGGTTTTAGAAAAGTACCAGCCAGGTGATCACGAGTTTGATTTGCCAGACGGATATCTAGAAAAAGCAATGGATCGTGACTACGGTGACTATGCTAAAAAGGGAGAAGACCTAAGAGTATGTTTCTTGAGTAATAATGATATCACAGGAGGCAACTCTGGTAGCCCTGTAATCAACGGAAATGGAGAGCTTATCGGTTTAGCCTTTGATGGTAACTGGGAAGCTATGAGTGGGGATATTGCTTTTGAGCCAGAACTGCAACGTACTATCTCTGTAGATATACGCTATGTACTTTGGTGCATAGATAAGCTAGCAGGTGCTAAGCACATCGTAGATGAAATGACACTAGCTAGATAAGTAAATTAGAATTTAATAGGAGAGGGCTGTTCGCTATGCGAATGGTCCTTTTTATTTTTATTGAATTATGAAATTTGGGAATATGGATATAGCATTTGTAAACTAAGACCGTTGCACAGTGATTGATGAAAGAAGAGTGGCAAACTAGATGAGGCTACTCACAAGTTGAAAATAACCCAATTCAAACAAGACCTTGTATCTAATTAAGTACAAGTATTCGTTTTTTTTGAAAGTATTTTTGAAATAGCTAGAGTAGCCAACAGATTAATGCGACTGAACCCAACTAATCATATACAAACGCTGTGCCAAAAAAAACAAAATATTAAACTAAACTTTAAACGATATAAAAATAAAAGATTATGCTCAAATATCGACGAGTCTTAAGACCAGAAGTCTTCAAGATGAAATTTATTTATCAATCAAAATTGGAAATGGTGTTACAAGTTTTAGAGGAGAATATTCAATAAAATATGCTTTAATGTTTATTCTCTTTTTCTCATTTTTTAATAAAAAGGTATTTTCACAAACAAATACAAACGATTTAGAATTTGCAAATTTAGAGACTCCAACTTCCCCAGGTTTAATACTCTTTGATGAAACTCCCCGGCTATCTTTACTCAAATAAATAAATATATAAGGTGGGTTCTAAAAATTTATTTTTTCAATTTTCTCAAAAAAAACAGAACCCTTTTTTATCTTTTTGAGAAAAATTACATTTCAAATATAGCAAAAACTAGTTGATTTTAATAATAAGTATTCAAATTCTATCTATCTA